>JACQAX010000345.1 GCA_016194795.1 Deltaproteobacteria bacterium
AAGGCGCTCGACAACTCGGTTGATGAGCTTGCCGCGATCACCGGCCAGCGTCCGAAAGTCACCCGCGCGAAGAAGTCGATCGCCGCATTCAAGCTGCGTGAAGGCCAGGCTCTCGGAGCAGTGGTTACTTTGCGTCGCGCGAGAATGTACGAATTTCTGGATCGCCTGATCAGCGTCGCGCTGCCCCGCGTTCGCGACTTCAAGGGGATCAACGCGAAGAGTTTTGACGGCCGAGGAAACTACTCGATGGGTCTCAAGGAGCAGATTATTTATCCTGAGATTAATTACGACCGCATCGACAAGATCCGCGGAATGAATATCACCATTGCGACATCGGCAAAGAACAATGAACACGCCCGCGCTCTCCTCACTGAGCTCGGCATGCCGTTCAGGAAGGCTTAAGAGGAACTATGTCGAAAAAGTGTAAATTAGTAGAAATTGACCGCAAGCCGAAGTTTTCGGCTCGTAAGCGCAACAGATGCCCGCTCTGCGGCCGTCCGCGCGCTTTCATGCGTAAATTCAATATGTGCCGTCTTTGCTTCCGCGGTCTGGCCCTCAAGGGTCTGCTGCCGGGCGTGATTAAGTCGAGTTGGTAGGAGTGCGATTATGAGCATGACAGATCCTGTTGCTGATTTGTTGACCAGAATTCGGAATGGCTACCGCGCCAAGCAGGACAAGGTGGACGTTCCCGCCTCGCGCCTGAAGGCCAATATCGTGAAGGTTCTTCGCGACGAGGGATACCTCGATGGCTTCAAGCTTGTGCGTGAGGAAGGCCGTGCCTGGATCAAGGTTCAGCTTAAGTATGACGACGGTGGCGAAGGCGTGATCAAGGGTATCCGCCGTGTCAGCCGTCCTGGCCTGCGCCGTTACGTTGGTTGCGAAGATGTCGCGCGTATCCGGAGCGGTGCCGGTGTTGCTATCGTTTCGACGTCGAAGGGCGTGATGACGGGCCAGCGTGCCCGCGCTTCGCGTGTCGGCGGCGAATATCTTTGTGAGGTTTGGTGAACCATGTCACGCGTAGGTAAACAACCGATTAAGGTTCCGACAGGCGTTAAGGTCGACGTGAAGGACGGGCTCGTTCGTGTCGAAGGCCCGAAAGGCAAGCTTTCACACAAGCTTCCTGTCGGCGTTTCGTTGAAAAACGAAGCTGGCACATTGACCATCGTGAAAGACCCGAACGTACCGAACAGCGGTGCATTGCACGGCTTGACGCGTACGTTGATTCACAACATGGTTTTCGGTGTCAGCCAGGGCTTCTCGAGGGAGCTCGAGATCGTCGGCGTCGGTTATAGAGCGCAGACGAAGGGAAACGTGTTGAACATGACCCTCGGTTACTCGCATCCGATCGACTACAAGCTGCCTGAAGGCATTCAGGCGAAGGTTGACGGGAATACGAAGGTCACCGTAACGGGCGCCGATAAGATGTTGGTCGGATTGGTTGCTGCCAAAATCCGCGCCTTTAAGGCCCCTGAGCCCTATCAGGGCAAGGGCATCAAATACGCTAACGAAGTAATTATCCGTAAGCAGGGTAAGGCAGCGGGAGCTAAGTAGTATGGCTATTAAAATTCGTAAACATACCGATCAAAAGAAAATCATTCGGTTCAAGCGCAAGAAGCGTATTCGCAGCGTCTTGAGCGGCACGGCCGAAAAGCCGCGTATGGCCGTTTTCAAGAGCAACGCGAACATGTCCGTTCAGCTTATCGACGACGAAAAGGGCACGACGCTTTTGTCGGCCTCGACGCTCGAGAAGGATCAGCGGGGCAAGGTCAAAAACACGATCGACGGCGCGAAGGCGCTCGGTAAGCTGCTCGCGGATCGCGCGAAGCAGAAGAAGATCGAAACCGTGGTGTTTGACCGCGCGGGCTATCTTTATCACGGAAAAATCAAGGCTCTGGCTGACGCTGCACGCGAAGCCGGCCTTAAGTTCTAAGTTTGGAGGATTGAAAATTGGCAAACCCAAATCAGCGCAACAGCAACTCGGAAGATAGCGAATTCGAAGATCGCGTTATTCACATCAATCGCTGCGCGAAGGTCGTGAAGGGCGGACGTCGTTTCAGCTTCGCCGCGATCGTTGTTGTTGGCGACAAAAAGGGCCAGGTTGGTATCGGTCTTGGTAAGGCCAGCGAAGTTCCGGAAGCCATCAAGAAGGCTACGAAACAAGCTCGCAAAAACCTGATCAAGGTGCCTCTCAGTGGCACGACGATTCCGCACGAGATCATCGGCCACTTCGGCGCAAGCCGGGTGCTCATGAAGCCGGCTCCGGAAGGCTCGGGCGTTATCGCGAGCTCCTCGGTTCGCGCTATTCTCGAGTGTGCCGGTATTCAGAACATTCTCACGAAGTCGCTCAAGCGCGATAATCCGCACAACGTCGTGCGCGCAACGCTTGTCGGCTTGAAGAATCTTCGCAACTTCGACGTCATTGCTCGCGTTCGCGGCAAGACCGTCGCAGAGATTCTGTAAGATTTAGGAGTTAGTCATGGCGACGACAAAGACCCAGAAGAAAATCACAATTCGTTTAATCAAAGGACTGGCGGGCTGCACAGACGAGCAGCGCGCAACCGTGAGAGGGCTCGGATTGCGTCATCGCATGCACGAGAGCACTCTGGAAAACAGCTCTTCGGTCCGTGGGATGATCAAGAAGGTCATTCACATGGTAGACATCGTTTCGGAAAAGTAGAGGAAGTGAATCATGCTTCGGCTTGGTGAAATTCGTAATGCAAAGGGTGCCCACAAGGAAGTCAAACGACTTGGAAGAGGCAGGAGCTCCGGACGTGGCAAGACCGCGGGTAAGGGCCATAAAGGTCAGCTCGCCAGAACGGGCGGCCAGTCGCGCACGGGCTTCGAAGGCGGCCAGATGCCCCTTTATCGTCGTCTTCCGAAGCGTGGTTTCACGAATATCTTCGGTCAGGACTTCGCCATCGTTAATGTGGGCGACCTGAGCAAGCTGAGCCTTACGGACATCTCGCTCGAAACGCTCAAGGCCAGCGGCAAGCTGAAGACGCCCCTCAAGACGCTCAAGATCCTCGGCAACGGCGAGATCACCCGCGCGATTAAGGTAAAAGTTAACGCGATCTCGGATTCCGCTAAACCGTCCAACACCAACATCCGGGAGCAAACTTCTATGTCGTCAGGTGCTGAGGGCTTGGTCAAAATTCCTGAACTGCGTAAACGGATTTTTTTGACCTTATTTCTTCTCGCTGTGTACCGAATGGGGGTTCATGTTCCCACCCCTGGTGTTGATAGTGCCGCGCTGACGCAGTTCTTCCAGAACAGCAAGGGGACCATTTTTTCGTGGTTTAACCTCTTCTCCGGCGGCGCGCTTGAACGTTTCTCGGTTTTCGCGCTGGGCGTGATGCCCTACATCAGCTCATCCATCATCTTCCAGCTTCTCACCGTAGTCTGGCCGTATCTTCACGAGCTTCAGAAGGAAGGCGAGCAGGGGCGAAAGAAGATCAATCAGTACACTCGTTACGGCACGGTTCTTCTTTGCATCATTCAGGGATATGGGATCGCTGCCGGGCTTGAGCAGATGACGAACCCGCC
>JACQAX010000346.1 GCA_016194795.1 Deltaproteobacteria bacterium
TGGGCTTGGCTCTGGCGTTTTCAAGCGGAGCCTTTGCGGACGTGACCCAAGTGAAAATCCCGGCGCGTGACGCCGCGGGGCTCACCGGCATCAACCAATGGCTCGACGAGAACGTGAGCCCCACCGATTGTCCCGGCCGTCGTTATTACGGGCTCGTCGAAAAAGCGGAGCCCAAGCTCGTCGGTTACGAGGTCATCGCGGAGTGCCCCGATGCTCCGTCGCCTCGCGTGCCTTTGTTCTTTGATGTGAATCAGAGATATGTCGAAACTCAGAGGCAGGATTGAGGCAGGTGGCAGGGGCCTAGGGGGTTGAGGGGGCGGTTTCCTTTAGCTCGCTGTATGTCAGCCAAAACAGGAGCGGCCCCTTCACGTCTCCTTTCATCCTGACTAGCGAAGCCAACGCTTTACCGCTGTACGTTGACTCCAAAGCTAGTCCCTCGGTGGCGCCTGCCGTCTCGATCGCGCGCAGACCCTCGCCGGTGGGGGCGCCATAGCCTGCTCCCAGCGCCAAAGCGTCGATTGCGACGTTCGCGAGCGACAGACTCGGGCGCGGAAGCTCCGGCACCAGCTTCCCCACCCTGCGCGCAAGCCAGCGCAGCCGCGGCAGCTCATTGACGGCACCGGGGACGACCTTGGCCGCGACGACCCGAGTGCTCAAGCCCAGCGCCGCGAGGCCGACGGCGAGCCCCGTTACGGTGCCGCCCGTGCCGAGCGGGAGGAATATCGTCCCGGGCATCGGCAGCTCGCCACGCTCGACCTGCTCGGCGAGCTCGAGCGCGGCGCGCACGTAACCGAGCGTGCCCAGGCCGTTGCTCCCGCCGGGCGGGATCAATAATATTTTCCCGAAGCCGAACAGCCAGCGCTTCGTGCCGACGCGCGCGGCGTGCTTGTAGTCGTCGACCGTCTCGATGCTCGCGGCGAGCCGGCGCACGAGCGCGAGCTTGCGCTCTTTGAGGATCTCGTCGGCCGGGCTCAGGCCCGCCGGGCCGCGCACCAGCACGAGGTGGCAGGGCACGCCGAAGCGCGAGCAATGGAGCGCCGACGCCACCGCGTGGTTGCTGCTCTCGAAGCCGAACGTGACGACCTCCTGGCCCTTCGCCTTGGCGCGCGCGATGAGGTACTCGAGCTTGCGCGGCTTGTTGCCGCCGTACGCGGGATTGGTGCTCGAGTCGTCCTTGAGCCAGACCTCGGTGTCGGCGAACGCGCGCGCCAGCCGGCGCACGGGCGTGGGCCCGTCGACGAGCGGCACGCGCGGCACGCGGTCGAGCGCCGCGCGCAGCTCAGCGGCGCGCATAGATCAGAACCCCGAAGATCGACAGGAAGACGACGAGAAAGCACGCGACCTCGAACGTCCACGTTCCGACGTAAGGCTTGAGCAGGCCGTGGAGCACGAAACCGATCGCGCCGATCACGCAGAGGACGACGATCCCCTTGCCCACTTTGCGGCCGAGGTCGACCGCCGCCTCGGCGCCGTGCTTCAGGCGTTCCTCGCGATGCTTCTCTTTCAGCACCTCGCGCAGCTCGTCGGACGTCTGCGCGCGATAGCGGCCGTCGACCTTCACCGGGCCGACTTTGCTCTGGTGCGGGTTCTTCAGCTGCACTTCGTCGTTGATGTCGTCGCCGCCCGAGCCGTCGCCGCTCATCTGGCGCGTTCCGCCGTCTTCGCGGCCAGCGCGTCGACGAGGGCCTTGGCGAGCGCCTGGTCGGACGCGGGGTTCTGGCCGGTGATGAGCTCGTTGTCGACGACGACATGGCTCTGAAACTGCGGGCCGTTGTCGACCTTCCCGCCGGCGGCGCGGAGCGCGGCTTCGGGGTAGAAAAGCACGTGCCCGCCCAGACCCGAGCCTTCGGCGACCTTTTCTTCGGCCTGGCTGAAGACCGTCATGCGATAACCTTTATAGGGCCACGTCTTGGCCAGCGCGCGAGTGGCTCGCTTCGACTTTTTCGTGGTCGAGAGCGCGGCGGCGAAAGCCACCGGGTCGCTCGTCGCCGCGGCAAGCGTGACGGGCGCGTGGCACAGGAGCGCCGTCGGTTTTCCGGTCGCGTGGAAGTTGCGGAAGATGTTCCCGAGATCGCGGTCGCGCAGCAGATCCTCGAAGGGGGCATGGCCGCCGGGAGCGAAAAGGCCCGCGTAGTCGCTGAGCCCCTCGTGCAGCACCTCCGAAAAAGTCTTCGGCTTCCTGAAGCCGGGATACGCATCGAGCAGCGCCTTGAGGGCGTGGTAACGGGCCTCGTCGCCCCCGAAGTGCTTCGGCGAGTCGGACGCCGGGTCGATCGCGGGCGCGTTGCCTTTGGGATTGGCGAACACCGGCTCGTAGCCCGCGTCGACGAGCGCCTTGAGCGGCACGACGAGCTCGTTGAGGTACGTGCCGGTGGGATGCGTCTTCCCGCCCTGGAGCGTGAGACTGTCCGCGCTCGAAAGCACGACGAGCACCTTGCCCTTCGAGCCTGGCGACGCGGCCGCCGAATCGGCGGATTTCGTCTTCGTCGCGCCGGCGCAGCCGGACAAAAAAACGAGGGGCACGAGCAGTGAGAGAGCGGCGGTTTTCATTCCCTGAGTTTAGCAAACGACCCGGGCGAAAAAAGAAAAAAGGCCAGCCCTCATCCTGAGGGCTGGCCTTATTGGACGGATTCGAACTGCGGATGCAAACTCGAATTAGACGCTGATGCCGGCCTTGCGGTACTCGTTGAGCTTGTTGCGCAGCGTGCGGATGCTGATGCCGAGCTCACGAGCCGTGTGCGTGCGGTTGCCGTTGTGGAACGCGAGCGACTTGAGGATGACGGCGCGCTCGATTTCCTGGAGCGTGCGGCCCGGAGCCCACTGCGCTTCCGCTTCCCAGTCGATCGAGTGGGCGCCTGCGCCCTGATGGGCGGCCGGGGCGCTCGCTCCGACGGCGACGTCGGTGGCGCGGATCACGCCGTCCTGCGCGTTCATCATCGCTCTTTCGAGGATGCCTTCGAGCTCACGCAGGTTGCCCGGGTAGTTGTGGGTCGCGAGCTTCTGCACCGCTTCCTCGGTGATACCCGAGACGCGACGGCCCGAACGGGTCGCCACCCGGCCCATCATGGTCGCCACGAGCGACTTGAGGTCGCTGGTGCGCTCACGAAGCGGCGGGATGAGCATCGCGGCGTTGTTGAGCTTGTAGTACAACGACTCGGAGAACTTGCCGCTGCTGGCGCACTCGGCGATGTTCTTGTTGGTGATCGCGATGATGCGGACGTCGACCGGAACGCCGGCCTTCGAGCCGATGCGATCGACGAGCCCCGTCTCGAGAACCTTCAAGACCTTGGCTTGAAGCTTCGGGGTGAGCTCGGTCACATCATCGAGAATCAACGTCCCTCCCGATGCTTGCTCGAACTTGCCGCGCTTCTCGCTCACGGTGCCGGCGAAGGCGCCCTTTTCGAAGCCGAAGAGCTCGGTCTCGAGGAGCATTTCCGGCTGCTGCGCGCAGTTGACGGTCACGCAAGGCGAGGCCGCGCGGCCCGACTTCTCGTGAACGAACTTGGCCATCGAGGCCTTACCGGTGCCTGTCTCTCCTTGAATGAGCACCGATGACTTCGTGTTGGCCACGGTTTCGGCCAAACGGATGATATCCTTCATCTTCGCGTCCTGAGTCTGTAAATCGATCATTGTGAAGACCTCCTGTCTTTATCTTTGATTAGGTTAGACACTTTGTTTTCCCACTGAAGCTGATCAAGTTCTGCCTGTGCTGACTTCTTCCAGACGTCGTCTGCCGTAGTAGCCTTGGCCAGCTTCGTGAACGTCTCGAAAGCTTCGTTATCGCGTCCAAGCTTGGCCAGTCCTTTGCCTCGCATGAACTCGAACTCTGTATGGCGCGGGTGATTCGGCGACGATGTTAATACCTCCGTCAAGGCGTCGACTGCCGCCTTGTAATCGCCTGAATCGTACAGCGCCTGGGCGCGGAGCTCTTTGATCCGCGCCAGTAATTCTGGATGTTCCGTCTCGGTGCCGAATCTCACAAGAGCCGTCGTCGCGCTCTTGGCCGCATCCGAGGTCTCCCGCAACCGCGAGAGATTCTCGATACGCCGTATGGAGCATTGCATGCGGCGTTCCAACTTGAGCTTCGGGGCTAAGTCCCCGTCCAGCAAACGATTGTCGTAGGCCAGGGCCGCGCGCAGATCGCCCTTGTCGGTGGCGGTCTGGGCGAGCTCGTCAAAGCGCACCGGGGCCAGCTCGCCCCCTTCGCGGATCTGGGTCAGCTCCGACGCCACGAGCTCGGGCTTGGCGCCCAGCAAGCGCTGCTGACGCGACCGGAGCAGGTGGAAGGTGTCTTTTTCGGCATCGGTCGCTTCCGCGAGACGCGTTTCCAGGCCCGTCAGGCGCTCGGTCACGGCCTTCAGGTCGCCCGTCTCGAGCTTTGCCTTGGCGATGGCCAGCGTGTAGCCGAAGGGCTCGGGCTTCACGGCGAAATCGCCGTAGTGCTCGACGGCCGCGAGCAGCTCGGAGGAGGCGCCCTCGGCGGCAAGCTTCACGGCGAGATCGACGGCGGCCTGGGCGAAAACCTTGCGGAACGAGTCGGCGAGCGGCGTCTTGCCGAGCTTCAGGCGATACTCGTCGGCGCGCTTCAGCGCCGCGCGCGGCTCGCCGTTGTTGGCGAAGAAGGTGGCTTCGGTGAGGTCGAGCCACTGCTCGGCCTCGACGGCGTCGACGAGCTTGTCGTCGAACTTGTTGAGCTCGCGCAACGCGAAGAGGTTCTCGAAAAACGCGCGCGTGCGATCGTTCGGCGGCAGCCCCTTGTAGCAGCGGGCCATGCGCAGCTCGGCCATCATCGAGCCCGCCGAATAGGGGTGGCGGTTGACGATCCCCTCGTAAAGGCCGGCGATGAGCTCGTGCTTCCTGGGATCGGGCGCCTTGACCTTGAGCTGCTCGAGCTCGGCCAGGCGCAGGTGGGTGGCCCATTCGACCTCGTCGTTCGGAAAGCGGCGGTCGAACTCGCGGAAGCCCTTTTCGGCCTCGGCGAAGCGCTCGAGGCGAAAGTTTCCCTCGGCGAGGTTGAAGAACGCGCTGGGAAAGCGGCCGGCTTCCTTCGCGTGGTCGCGGATCGCCTTCTCGTAATAGATGCCCGCGCGCTCCCAGTACTTGCGGGCCGACATCACCTCGCCGATGCGGAAGGCAGCCTCGGGGCTCACGGCGTTGTCAGCGTCCATGACGGCCTGGTAGGCGCGCTCGGCGCGGTCGAACTCGCCGAGCGCCTGGAGCGCCTCGGCCGTCGCCAGGCGATAAACCGTGGGCGCGAGCGGGTCGGTGCCCTCTTCGACCTTCTGCTCGGCGCCGATCAGCGCGAACTCGAGCGCGTGGATCGGAGTCCCCTTCTGCATCAGCTCCTGCACGAGAAAGGCGAGCGCGGCGCGGCCGCGCGGCGCGGCCGGGTCCTCGAGCACCGTCCGGCGCAGCATCTCGAGCGCCTGCTCGACGTAGCGCTCGGCCCGCAGCAGCTTGGCCAGCTGAACCAGCGTGTTGGCCTTCAGGAACCGCAGCTCGCCCTGGAGCTGGCTCTTCGGATACTGGGCATCGAAGAACTCGATCGTGCGGAAGACGAGCGCGTACTTCGCTTCCTTATACAGCTTGAGCGCGAGCCGGTAGTGCTGCAGCTCCTTGGCGGGAACGGCGGCGGCCGTGGGATACTTGTAAGCGGCATCCGGCGTCGGCAGCTTGAAGAAGCCGCGGTAATCGTACGGGCGATGGTAAACCTTGAAGTTGGCGACCCCTTCGGCGGCGAGGTTGAGGGGCTGGCCGCAGCCGGCGTCGACCTTGGGGGCGGGCGGGCGCTTGGCTTGCGCCTTCGCGACCTTAGCGGCCGTCTTCGGCTTTCCGGCGGCGGTTTTTTCGGTCGCCGCGACGGCACCCGGCTTGAGCCAGTAATCGAGGGCGATCTCGGAAGGAGACTTGTTGCGATAGTCGAAGAACTCGATGCCCGCCTTGACCGCCAGCGGATTGAGCATGAACTGGTAAACGACGCGCTTGCCGTCGTCCGTCTGAGTTTTGACGACCATGACCTTGTCCGTGCGGAGGTCGGTGCTGCCGGCAAGGTCTTCCAGGTCTTCCTTGACGTTGTTGAGCGTGAGCTTGAGCCCGGCCGTCTTGCCGTCGCGCACCACGGGCTCGACCGAATACGTGACGTCGGGGTCGACCGAGACCGTCACGTGCGAGTGCGTCTGGTACGATTTGAACTGCACGCCGGCTTCCGCCACGCCCGAAACGAGCGACGCCGCCGTCGTGGTAGTTGCTATCAATTTGAGATGCCTTCGACCGTCCTTGGCCCCGAGCATTCAGTTCCCCCGGGAGACTTCTAAAGCATGAGATGTGCCAAAATCTGCCGCCCGAAATCACGGTACTTTTTTCCGGCGGAATAAAACGGTCCGCCAAAGTTCTGCCTACCTCCCCTGTTTTGCCGCCGAAAAAGTCAAAGTCTTGACGACATTAAGCGCGATTGTTGCCGAATTGGATGAGGCTAGATCTACCGGGTTGCGGGTTCGGGAGGTGTTGACCATTCCTTAAGACTTTCCTACAGTTATAAACATCAACCTCCGGGGGCCCCGCCTGATTACCGACAACGCAATTCGATCGCTCGCGCTGCTCTCGCTACTGGCCACAATGCCGGGCTGCGGGCTCATCTTCGGCGGTGATCAACGCGTGGACAGTAAAAGTCATGATTACACGGTGGTGCGTCTCGACCGCGAGAAAGGGCACGAATGGCACTTGCTGTCGCCCTCCTCGAGCGGAGGCCAGCCGCAGAGCAGCTCCAGTAGCCCATCTCCGGACGACACCGGCGACCTCGCCTTCGAGCACCGCGGCTCGGGCAGCATCGTCTCGGTGAACAGCGTCTGCCGCGAGTACCGCGACGCTTCGCTCGAGGACCTCTCGAAGTATCTTCTGCTGGGGCTCAACACGCGCGGCCCGGTCGTCACGCAGGACATCGAGCTCGACGGCGCCAAGGCGCTCGAGTCGACCGTCGACGCGGCGATGAACCAGCGCCAGCCTTCCAGTGGCGAGCGGAAATTCGAGGAGACGCCGGTGCGCGTGCGCGCCGTCGTGCTCCGCAAGCGCAGCTGCACCTTCGACCTCATGTTCGTCGCCCGGCCCGACGTTTTCGACGAGCTGCTGCCGATCTTCAACCGTTTCCTGAAGGGCTTTCATGCAGACTAGAACCGACTTTTTCCGGCGGCTCGGCGCCCAGTTCATGACGTCGCTGCAGTTCGCCGGCGGCGTCTTCGCCCTCGGGCTCGACTGCATCCGCGAGGCCGTGCGCCCGCCCTTCTACTTCTATCTCACGATCGAGCAGTGTTTCCTCATCGGCGTGCGCTCCTTCATCCTCGTCGCGGTGACGGCGCTCGCGACCGGCTCGGTCATGGCGCTGCAGTTCGGCTACGGCCTGCAGAAATTCGGCGGCCAGCTTTACGTGCCCAAGCTCCTCGCGCTCGCCTTCGTGCGCGAGATGGGCCCGGTGTTCACGAGCCTGCTCGTCGCCGCGCGCATCGGCTCGGGGATCACCGCCGAGGTCGGCTCGATGAACGTCACCCAGCAAGTGGACGCGATCCGCGCGCTCGGCACGAGCCCGATCAAGAAAATCGTCATCCCCCGCCTCATCGCCACGGTCGTCACGCTCCCGATGCTCACCGTCTTCGCCAACTTCATCGGCATCTTCGGCGGCATGCTCGTGACCGTGAAAGAGCTCGGCCAGACGCCCGACTTCTTCTTCCAAAAGGCCGTGGAAGCGCTGCGCGTCTCCGACTTCGTCATGGGCTTCATCAAGCCGGTCGTCTTCGCGGTCTTCATCGCCCTGACCGCCTGCTACCGCGGCATGCGCACCACCGGCGGCACCCGCGGCGTCGGCGACTCCACCACCTGGGTCGTCGTCACGACGAACATCTTCATCATGGTTTCTGACTTTTTCCTCACCAAGCTCTTCATCCTGGTGCATCCGTACAAATGAAAAGCGGAGAGGTGATCGTCTCAGTCCAGGACCTGTACAAGAGCTTCGGGCCGAAGAAGGTGCACCAGGGCGTGAGCTTCGACGTGCACGACGGCGAGATCCTCGCCCTCTTCGGCGGCAGCGGCACCGGCAAGAGCGTGGTGCTGCGCTCGATGATCGGGCTCGAGAAGCCCGACTCGGGAAAGATCATGTTCGAGGGCCGCGACATCGCCAGGCTCGGCGAGGACGACCTCATCGATATCCGCCGCAAGATCGGCTACGTCTTCCAGAACGGCGCGCTCTTCGACTCGATGTCCGTCGAGGACAACCTCGCCTATCCCCTCATCGAGCACACGAAGCTCACCAAGGAACAGATCCACGCGCGCATCGGCGAGATGCTCGACCTCATCGGCATGAAGGGCAGCGAGAAGCTCCTGCCCGCGTCGCTCTCGGGCGGCATGCAGAAACGCGTCGGCGCCGCGCGCGCGATCATCCTGGAGCCGAAGGTCATCCTTTACGACGAGCCGACGGCGGGCCTCGACCCGTACAACACGCATCGGCTGCTCGAGCTCATGAAGAAGATCCAGGGCCGCGGCACCAAGAACGCCGCCATCTTCGTGACCCACGACATCCCGGCGGCCTTCGAGGTCGCCGATCGGATCGCCATTCTGTACCTGGGCAAGATCCACACGATAGATACCACCGAGAACATCAAGAACTCGAAGGACCCGTTCGTAAGGTCCTTCATTTCCGGGGAGGAAAACCGGTGAACAGAAGCACTGAAATCGAAGTCAAAGTCGGTATCTTCGTCGCGCTGGGCCTGGGGCTCATCATGATGACGATCCTCCTGCTCGGGGGCGGCCAGACGCTCTTCGAGCGAAATCTCACGTTCCACGCGAAGTTCAACCAGATCGAGGGCCTCGTCGAGGGCGCCATCGTGAAGGTCGCCGGCGTCAAGGTGGGTCAGGTCACGAAGATCCAGTTCATCCCCAACACGGGCCAGGTCGACGTCATTTTCAACGTGGCCTCGAAGTTCCACGACGTGATCCACCAGGACACGACCGTCGGCGTGCAAACCCAGGGGATGCTCGGCGACCGCTACGTCATCCTTTCTTCGGGCAACTCGACCGCGCCGCCCGCCCAGAGCGGGTCCGAGCTCAAGAGCGAGGCCCCGAAGGAGCTCAAAGACTACCTGACCGACGCCGACGAGGTGCTCGACCGGCTGAAGAACTCGCTCACGCACATGGAGAGCATCCTCGGCAGCTTCAACAAGGAGAACCGCGCCGATACGTTCTTCCGGAACCTCTCGAGCCTCTCGACCCACGTGAACGACGGCACCAAGGGCATGCACGAGTCGATGGACCATCTGCGCTCGATCATGTCCAAGATCGACAAGGGCGAAGGCACGATCGGAGCCCTCGTCAACGACCCCGCGCTCTACGACGACGTGCGCTCGCTGCTCGGCGGGGCGAACCGCAACCGGGTGCTGAAATACTTCATCCGGAAAAGCGTCGAGGAATCGCGCGACGCCGCGAAAGAACAGCCGAAAAAATAACGTAACGGCTCGTAAAGCTCTCGCCGCCGACGCTCGATAAGTAGTGAGATGAGCAACCTGTGCACCATCGTCGAAGGCAATCTTTACCGGCTTGCCGCGGTCCACGACCATCTCGGCCTCGGCGCCGTCCTGCTTCGCAGCGTCGACGAGCTGGTCGCTTCGGACAAGACCGCCCTCTTTCTCGTCGACCAGCACAACCCCGACGGGCTCCAGCTCGTCGCCACCCGGCGCCTCAGCGACGGCGAGCGCCATGACCTCGAGCGCCTCCCCAGCGGCAGCCAGGTCGAGCAGACGCTCACGCAGCGCTCGCCGCTGGTGGTGAAAAAAGGCGAGACCATCGACCTGTACGTCCCGGTCGTCGGCGGCTCCCAGGCCGTCGGCTGCCTGCTGATCCTGGGGCTCCAGGCGCCGCCAACCGACGAGCTCACCGCCGCGCTCGCCCTGCTCGCCACCGCGTGCGGGACGGTCTATCGCCACGTGATGCGCGGCGAGCTCGCGCGCGACGCCGCCGAAACACGGGCCCACGCCGCCGAGACGCGCGTCCAGGACCAGCAGAAGGCGCTCGTGCAGTCGGCCAAGCTCTCGGCCCTCGGCCGAATGGCCGGCGGCATCGCCCACGAGATCAATAACCCGCTCACGGTGATCTACGGAAAAGCCGCGCAGCTGCTGGCGCTCGCCGACGAGAACTCGCTCAACTTCGACGCGATCCGCGCCGCCTCCAAGAAGATCGAGGCGATGGCGCAACGGATCGCCAAGATCATCCAGGGGATGCGCTCGGTGGTCCGGGAGGGCGTCAACGACACCTTCGAGATCGAGCGGGCGCGAGACATCGTCGAGGACACGCTCTCGTGCTGCTCGGCGAAGTTCGCCAACAACGGCGTCGAGCTCCGCGTGAGCGACGTGCCGGAAACGCTCGACCTCGAGTGCTCGGCGGCGCAGATCGCCCAGGTGCTCCTGAATCTCCTGACCAACGCCTATGACGCCGTCGCCGAGCTTCCCGTGCGCTGGATCAGCCTCGAGGTGCTCGATCTCGACGACCAGATCGAGCTCCGCATCACCGACAGCGGCCAGGGAATTCCCCCGCACGTGCGCGATCGCGTCTTCGACGCCTTCTTCACCACGAAGGAGCCGGGCAAAGGAACGGGCCTCGGCCTGAGCATCTCGCACGGCATCGTCGCCGTCCCGGCCCGACGCCGTGATCGCCGACGTCGGCACGAGCGAGATCAAGAAGCTCGCCGGAACCGTGACGGTGCTCCTGCTCACCGGAAGCTCCGACCTGAACGCGACCCTCGAGGCCTACGAGGCGGGGGTGGCCGGTTTCATCGCCAAGCCCGTGCGAAAAGACGAGCTGATCGACGTGCTCTCGTCGTGCCTGGGCCTCACCACGCCCGCGTCCGACGACGGGCTTCGGGACGTCGACTTCGTGCGCATCAATCTCGAGGAGTTCGTCGTCGGAGACCAGATCAGCTACGACGTGTACATCCGCCTGACCGGCTCGAAATACGTCAAGATCGCGCATCGCGGCGAGAACCTTTCGTCGGAACGGCTCGAAACTTATCGTACCCGCGACGTGCATTTTCTCTACGTCCAGAAGACGGACCTGAAAAAATACGTGGCCCACGCCGCCGAGGTCGCCTCGGAGCGGATCCGCAGCGACCCCAGCCTGAACGCCAAGGGCCGGGCGAGCCTCGTTCGGCACACCGGCGAGATCATCGTCGAGCAGCTCTTCGCCGAGAACATCGACGAGGAAAGCTATTCGAACGCCAAGAAGTTCGTCGAGACGACCGTGTCGACCCTGACCCAGGACGTCAACGCGCTCACGCTCCTTTCGCTCCTCAGTAGCCACGCCGACTTCGTCTACGCGCATTGCGTGGCGGTGAGCTTCGTCGGAACGCTGCTGGCGCGCCAGGTGGAATGGACCTCGCCGCCGAACCTCTTCAAAGTCGCCATGGGCGGCCTGCTCCACGACATCGGGCTCAAGGAGGTCGACATCGCCGTGCTCTCGAAACCCCGTTCCGAGTACACCGCGGACGAAGCACGCCTCTACGACAGCCACGGCTTGCGCGGGCGCGACATCCTGAGCACGATGCCGAACATCCCGACCGACATCATCCAGATCGTCATGCAGCACCATGAGGATTGCTCGGGCAACGGAACCCCGTTCGGCCTCAAGCGGGACCGCATCCACCCGCTCGCGCGCCTGCTCTCGGTGGCCGACGTCTTCTGCGAGCTCATCCTAAAGAACCCGAACCACGACGGAATTCCGCCGAGCGACGCGATCGAACGGATGAACCAACTGCACCGGGGCTCGCTGGACGGGACTTTCCTCGACGCGCTCGCGCTGGTCTTCAAGGTCGCGCCGGCCGTCAAAAAGGCGTCCTGACCACCTTGTTTCGCCGGCCGCTCCGTTAATGCTTGCCTTATCGCACCTCCTGAATTAATGCATTGCGTCACAACAACTTCAATTGATTTCAGGAGCTCCACCCCATGTTCAAGACGCTGGCGTCACTCTGTTTCTTTTTCGCGATCGTTGCTTTTTCGGGCTGTGGCCCTGACTCGGGCAGCGGCACGCTGAACGTTCTGGCGACCGATTCGCCGTTTCCGTTCAGCACGGTGGCCAGCGCCACGGTGACCCTGACGAAGATCGAAGCGCGCCTCAACGACGGCACAGGCGACTCCTTCATCACCCTTTCGGAAGCGTCGCAGACGATCGACCTCGTCCAGCTCCGCAACGGCATCGCCGCCGACCTCGTCAGCCTCGACGTGCCGACCGGCGACTACGACCAGGTTCGCCTCTTCGTCAGCGGCGGCATCGTCGTCATGACCGACGGCCGCACCTACGATCTCAAAGTTCCCAGCGGCTCTGAAACCGGCATCAAGGTCAACCTCACGCCGGCCATTCACGTCACCGGTCAGCTCAGCAGCGACCTGCTCCTCGACTTCGACCTGGCCAAGTCGTTCGTCCCCCAGGGCGGCGGGCACACGATCGACGGCATCAGCGGCTTCCACTTCAATCCCGTGGTCCGCGCCTCGAACCTGACCACGGCCGGCACGCTTTCTGGCACCACCTACGACGACCTCGGAACCCCGGGCGTCCTCTCGGACGACGAAACGCTCGACAGCGCCGTCATCGCAGTTTCGCAGAACGGCCAGGAAGTGGCCGAAGCCATCTCCGACGCCGACGGCCACTACGCCCTCATCGGGCTCCCGGCCGGCTCCTACGACGTCGCCGTGTCGCGTCCCGGCTTCGTCTCGGTCGCTCTCAGCACCGCGATCGTCGCCGGCAACGTGACGAGGCTCGACGTCGCCTTGGCTGCTTCGGCCACGACGGGCACCGCGGCCGCGGGCGGCGAAACGCTCGACGACAGCCTGAAGGGCGCGCCGGAACACGTTCCCCACGTCCAGCTCCAGAAGGGTTATTCGCGCCCGAGCGGCACGTCCAACCCGAACCTCACCTACCACGGCGGCCGCGTTCTCCATGCGACCAAGTCGATGGCGATCTTCTGGGGTACCGAATGGAACAGCGCCACGTTCGCCGGCGACACGATCACCGGCATCGACCAGCTCTTCACCGCGATGAACAACTCGCGGTACGCGTCGACCGCCGACGAGTACTACGACGTCATCAACTCGGTGACGACTTCGGTCGTGCCGTCCTCGGCGTACCTGGGCCACGTGCTTGACACGACCGCGGCGCCGACCAAGGCCCTTTCGACGTCCAACGCCGTCGCCGAAGCGTGCAAGATCGTCGCGAACAACCCCGACTCCGACGCCGTCTACTTCATCTACACCTCGACGGGCGCCGGCCACGTCAACTACTGCGCCTGGCACAGCTGGGGCACCTGCTCCAACGGCAAGCAGATTCAGGTCGCCTACATGCCGAACATCACCGGCATCGCGGGCTGCGATCCGCAGGACACGACGACGACCCACTCGCAGGGCCTCGCCGCCCTCGCCAACGTCACGTCGCACGAGTTCCTCGAGGCCGTCACCGATCCTCGCGGCACCGGCTGGGTCGACTCGAGCGGCAACGAGAACGCCGACAAGTGCGCCTGGAGCTTCCCGAACACCGCGGGCGGCCTTTCGACGCTCGCCGACGGCTCGCAGTGGAAGATTCAGATGGAATGGTCGAACGCCGCGTACACCGCCGGCACCGGCCAGCTCAATCGCAGCGGCCAGCCCGGCTGCATCTTCTGAGGGCGCTCACGCCTCGAACTGGAGATTCTTCTTCTTGAGCTTCTCGACGAGCGTCGTGCGGTTCATTTTCAAGAGCTCGCTCGCCTTATTCTTGTTGCCGCGCGTGCGCGTCAACGCCTGAAGAAGGATGTCGTTCTCGAAGGTATTGATGATCTCGCGCAGGTCGATGCCGTCGTCGGGCAGCATGAAGCGCGGAAACTGGATGCCGTCGCCCAGGTTGAGCGCGCCGGCGCTCATCTGCGCGACCAGGTGAGTGGCGAACCCCAGGCGGCCCTGCGCGCCAGGCGAGCTCTGAGCGAGCTCCACGCGCTCGAAGATCTTGGCCGGCAGGTCTTTCAGGGTGACCGGGCCGTCGCCGCAGAAGACGACGAGGCGCTCAACGAGGTTTTCGAGCTCGCGCACGTTGCCCGGCCAGTCGTAACGCAAAAAGAGATCGATCACTTCCGGGACATCGAAGCGCACCGAGCGTTTCTTCTCGGTGTTGAAGTACTCGGCGAAATGCTCGACCAGGATGGGGATGTCGCTCTTGCGCTCGCGCAGCGCTGGGATGTGGATGGGGATGACGTTGAGGCGATAGAAGAGATCTTCGCGGAAGGTCTTGTTCTTGACGCTTTCCTCGAGGTCTTTATTGGTCGCCGCGATGATGCGGACGTCGGCCAGGATGGCCTTCATCGCGCCCACGGGCTCGAACTTGCGTTCCTGAAGGACGCGCAGCAGCTTCACCTGGAGCATCGACGGCATGTCGCCGATTTCATCCAGAAAAATGCTGCCGCCCTGAGCCAGCTCGAAGCGGCCCTGGCGGTTGGAGATCGCGCCGGTGAAGGCGCCTTTGACGTGCCCGAAGAGCTCGCTCTCGAGCAATTCGCCCGGAATCGCGCCGCAGTTGACGGGGATGAGCGGCCCCTTGGCCCGGATCGAAAGCTCGTGGATGGCGCGCGCGACGAGCTCTTTGCCCGTACCGCTCTCACCCGAGATGAGGACCGTACTGTCGGTATCGGCGACCTTCTGGATCGCTTCGAACACGCGCTGGATCGCCGGGCTGCGCCCAATGATCCCGCCAAAAAACTCACATCCCTGTGCGTTCAAAGTATCAATCCCCACTATTGCTCCTCCATCCTAGAAGACCAGTTTCGGACTGTTTCGCGCCGCCATCATGGCAACACATCCCTGAAACAATTCGAGTATCGCTTTAAGTGTTCGTCAGAGTCCCCGTGAAAGACACGAGCACTCCGTCCCCATCGCTAAATTCATGCTAGCAGGATTTGGAACCGTGTCAAATTGCTAACGCTCGCTTGCGCTATTTCTGACGAAAACCGGCAAAATTTTGCCGG
>JACQAX010000331.1 GCA_016194795.1 Deltaproteobacteria bacterium
CGCGAGGTGCATCGAGGAAGCCCACAAGATAAGGACTGCTGAACCGAAAATCGCCCATTCGATCAACGCCTGCCCACGCTCGCGCTTTCGCATCGCGCTCAGAAAGGAAACGGTATCCCGCGTGGAAGCTTCATCCCGCCGGGAAGCTTTACGCCCCCGGGCCAGCCGCCGCCTTCGTCGTCCTCGTCGTCGGCCGCCGACGAGCGGTGCCCGTGCAGGCCCTGCTGCACGTTTTTGTCGAACGTCTTCGTGATCTGGTCGAGGCGGGTGCGCACCTTCCCGCCGAAGACCTTGACGGTGCCGATGCTCACGATCGCCACGAGCGCCGTGAGCGCGACGTATTCGACCAAACTCTGTCCCCGTTGCCTGGTTTTCTTGTCCATTTAAAGAACCTCCCGAGGGCGGCTCAATGCAAGACCGTGCCAGCGGCATTGAAGAGGAGAGAGGCGAGGATCGGTAAAGAAACCGAGTTGTTGACTACGTTCTTTTTACTGCAGCATAATGATCTACACGATGGATCCAAAACCGGAGCTCTTGGTCTTCAACCGAAAAGAAGTCTCGGTCATCATCATACTGCTCGTGCTGGTCGCGCTTTTTTCGTTCACGCTGGGGCTCAGGCTGGGCAAGACGCTGGCCGTGAACGACAAGCAGCACGTGACTGAAGAGGCACCGCTGGCGCCGGCCGCCGAAAAGAAAGCCGCGCCCCACGGCGAAGAGGCGGCGCACGATGACGCCAAGCCTGCCGAAGCCGGTGAGCACGCCCAGAAACATGAGGACGCTCCCGCCGCCACGGGCGAGCCCGAGGCCGGAAGCGAAGCCGCGAAAGCCGCGGAAGACCACGCGGACCACGAGTTCGCCGCGGAAGCGTCGAAAGAAAAAGTCGGTGGCGGAAAAACGATCCCCATGAGCCTGCCCGCCGAGAAAAAAGGTGAAGTTGGTGACAAGGCGCGTTATACGCTCCAGGTCGGCTCTCATCGTACGGTCGCGGAGGCCGCGGAACAGGTTGCCGTGCTCAAGCGCTCCAAGCTCGATGCGTTTTATCTCGAGGCGAAGGTTCCCGGCAAAGGAACCTGGTATCGTGTGGGAGTCGGTCTGTATCCGTCCAAGGATGCCGCGGAAGCCGGCGGCGGCAAACTCAAGGCGTTGAACCGGGGCATGCCCTCGTTTCTCGTCCAAAAAATAAACGAGTAGAACCATGAAAGCATCCATCACCAAAGTCGAGAAGCCCTGGGGCTACGAGCTCATCTGGGCCAAGACCGACCAGTACGTCGGCAAGATCCTGCACGTGAACAAGGGCCACCAGCTCTCGCTGCAGTACCACAAAGAAAAAGAAGAGACGATCTACCTGGCCAAGGGCCGCATGACGTTCGTCTTCGAAGAGACCAAGGGCCAGCCCCTCGTCGAGATCGACCTGCACGAAGGCGAGTGCCACCACATTCCGCCCAACCGCCAGCACCGGATGATCGCCGTCGAAGACTGCGACATCTTCGAGGTGTCGACGCCGCAGCTCCACGACGTCGTCCGCATCGACGACAGCTACGGCCGCACGGGGAAGTGATCGTGGGCGCCGCCAAGTTTCCCGATACGCTGCACGTCCTCATCATGGCCGGCGGCAGCGGCACGCGCTTCTGGCCCAAGAGCCGCTCGAAGAAGCCCAAGCAGCTGCTCGCGCTCTGGGACGACAAGACGCTGATCGAGCACACGGTGGAGCGTTTCGCCAAACACCTCCCGCAAAAGAACATCTGGATCGTCACGACCGAGGCGCTCGTCGCGCCCACGCGCGAGGTGCTGGGCGCGAAGTACAAGGACGTGCGTTTTCTGGGAGAGCCGGCCGCGAAGAACACGGCCGCGTGCATCCTCTGGGGCACGCACGAGATCGCGCGCGCGGACGCGGGCGCGACGGTCGCCGTGATGCCGGCCGATCATTATATCGGGGACGAGGACGCGTTCGGGCACGCCGTGCTCGAGGCCGTGGTGAACTCGACCTTCGGCGGCGGGCTCGTCACGCTCGGCATCCGCCCGAATCGCCCCGAGACCGGCTACGGCTACATCGAGCTTCCCGAGGTGCCGAAGAAGAGCGTGCCGAAAGCCATCGCCGTGAAGGCGTTCGTGGAGAAGCCCGACCTGCGCACGGCGATCCGTTACCTTGAAAGCGGCAAGTACGTCTGGAACGCCGGCATGTTCATTTTCGCGGCCAAGACCGGCCTCGACGCGTTCGCGAAGACGATGCCCGAGCTGGCGAAGCTGTTTAATGACGCGTACTCATCGAGCGCTGGATTTTCAGCGGCGGCCGCCTACGGCAAGATCGAAAAGCGCGATGCCGTCAGCGTCGACTACGGCGTAATGGAGCCGGCGCTCTCGAAGGGCATCGCGGTCTCCACCGTTCCGGTCGAGTGCGGCTGGAACGACGTGGGCTCTTTTCCCGCTTTGGAAGAGATCGACTGCACGACCAAGGGCGACGTCGTCGTGCTCGAGTCGCATTCGAACATCGTCCAGACCGACACGGGCCTCGTGGCCTTGCTCGGCGTGAACGACCTGGTCGTCGTGCGCGACGGCGACGTCGTGCTCGTGGCGAGCAAGGAGCGCGCGCAGGACGTGAAGGCGCTGCTCGAAAAAGTGCGCGCCAAGCACCCCGAAAAACTCTAGCGGTTGCGCCGTCTTCGGCGACCCTTTTCTTCCGACAGATTTCTCAGTGCCTCTTGAGGGCCTGGACTGGGACAATCTTCTCAGAAACGAAAAGGAGTCTGACCATGATTCGACAGGTACTCTGCGGCGCGGCCGCGATGTTGGTGATGCTTTCGGCGGGCACGGCCCGCGCGGATTGGGCGGTTTTCAAGGGCGAGACTGACGAGGAGCTGAACCGGGTCATCAACAAGTCGCCGATGCCGGTCGTCGTGGTGTACACGGCGCCTTGGATCAAGGGAGCGGACCGGGACTTCGAGGCGAATCTCAGAAAGTACGTCGAGCCGCACTACAAGGGCAAGGTGCGTTTCCTCGTCGTGGACGTCGACAAGAACCTTAGCGCGCCCCGCGAGTGGCTGAAGCAGCCGTACGCCGACGTCTTCAAGATCACGAAAGACTCGGTCGACGGCAAGACCAAGTCCGCCACCTGGCGAGGCCGCGTGGAGGCGGGGACGGATCCCTTGAAGATCCGCGACGTCATCGACGAGGTCGTGGTGCCGGAAATGGACGTGTCGAACGAGCCGTTCGTCCAGGCGCTGCGGGAAAAGCAGCGCCTGCTGGCGATGGACATGAAGACGATCAGCGACGAGCTCGAAGCCGACAAGTGCCGGCAGATGTACGCGACGGCGCTGAAGAAAGCCTTTTCTCTTTGGCTGGACGAGCAGGGTGGGCTGCTCTCGCAGCGGCGGGAGGCGCAGGCCACCCGCGAGCGCGTCAGGCGCGAGGCGGACGAGTGGTACGAAAGCTCCCCGCGCGAGCTCAAGAAGGTGATCTCCTGGGCCAGGTTCAAGGAGCTGCTCAAATCCGGCGTCGACCAGCAAACCGTGTCCCGGATGATGCACGAGGGCGTATGGTCGTACGGAGTTGGCCTCGATACCCGCTACCAGGCGATCGTCGGCGCCGAGAGGCTCCTGTCGGATATCGAGCGCCGGTGGCAAGCCCACAAGGCGGTCATGGAATCGGAAAGCGCTCGCGAGAACCTCATCTTCGACACGGTTTACACCTATTTTCCCGAGTTCGACCGCGTCAGCGACCTGCCGAATTTCACGGACTGCTATAACCAGATCAAGTGGAAGCGCTACGAAGCGCAGCTGGGCATGGTCGCCGAGGGCGCGGGTGCGAGGGACGTCGGCACCGGCAAGCCCGCGGTGGCGGGTGCGCCGGCAGGTGGGCGGACGACGGCCGAGTGAGTGGGCTGCCGGGGAAACGCCAGTCTTCTTGAAAGTTAAGTTCAGGGGCCGGGTTCGTCTTCGAGGAAGACTAAGCAGCCTTCCTCAAGTGACCAAGATTTCTACGCATTTTCGACCCTGAATCCCATGAATTCGCGTGGGTGCTGGATGGTCCGGCGCTTGCTTCATATCCCTGAAAGAGAAATTGAGAGGGAAGACTCATGAAGACTTATCTGCTGGGTGGCATTGCCGCTCTGGGACTCGTTTTTTCCGCGAATGCCGCCAACGCCGACTGGGCCAAGTTCACCGGCAAGACGAAAGAGGATCTGCAGTTCTCGCTCGATCACGCCGTCCAGCCGATGGTGATCATCTACACCGACTCGACGAAGGTGAAAGGCAAAGACAAGGACTTCCTCGTCAGCATCCGCACCGACGTTGAATCGCACTACAAAGGCAAGGTCACCTTCGCGGTCGTCGATCTCGCGAAAACCCCGGGTGTCGAGCTCCAGCCGGCCAAGATCCCTTACATGGACGTCTACCAGCTCACGAAGAATTCCGTCGACGACCAAGTGGAGTCGGCCGAGCTGCTCGGGCGCTTCACGCCGGGTACGCAGCCCTTCATGATGCGCGCCTTCGTCGACGAGGGCGCGAAAACGAAGCTCGACACGTCGAAAGAGCCGTTCGTGCTCGCGGTGCAGACGAAAAGCCAGGAGCTCGAAGAGAACATCGCCGTTCTCACGAAGGCCCTCGCCGTCAGCGAGTGCCGCGCCAGCTACGGCGAAGCGGTGAAGAAGTCTTTCGAGCGCTGGATGGACGGTGAAACCGCGCTGATCGACCAGAAGCGCGACCTGAACGAAGCGAGCCGCGACCTTCGCGTGAAGGTCGGCGCATACTACGCGGGCCGCTCCGACAAGTTCCGCGCGAGCGTGTCGCGCGAGGACCTCGACGCCGCGCTGCTGGCCGACGACGCCCAGTTCGCGGCGTTCGCCGACGGGCTTTCGACCCTGGGGCTCGACGGGGAGCGCGCGACGATCGCCGGCCTGCGCGGCGACTCGATCGACCTGCGCGACGAGATGGGCGAGGTGCGGAGCGTCTCGGCGGCCCACTCCCGCGCTTTGGCGGCCGGCTTGATGAGCGTCGAGCGTCTCAAGTCGATCGACCCCGCGCTTACCGACGACTGTCTGGCGACGATCGCGCAGCTGAAGAAGGACGCCGAGGCGGCCAAAGATCAGCCGGCTCCGGCCGACAAGGTCGAAGAAGGCTTCGCGAAAGCGGTCGACGCGGTCGACGGCGGCCCGGCCTCGAAGCTCGTGGCGTCGGGAGGCCCCGTCTTCCCGCATGAAGGCGGCGTCGGCAACGGCAACAAGCACAAGGCGGTAGCCGAGTAAGCTCGGCGTCGCGGTCGCGGCCCGTTACCGGGTCGCGGCGCCGCGGCGGGCCTGCTCGCGCTTCTGCTCGTTGAGGATCTCCACTTCCTTGATGAACTTCTGGATGCGGTACATCCGCACGAGGGTCTTGGGCGAGACGCGCGTGATGATCGTGTTGTTGTCTTTCAGCGCGAGGTCGGTGGCGATCTTGCTCTTGACGATCTCGTTGAAGGTGTCGTCGAGGCGGAACGCCTCCTTGCCGTTGTGGTTCGGCTTCTCGAGCTCGAGGATCTTGGCGAGATTCACGTCGGAGATGCCCTCGGGATTCGGCGGGAAGAGCTCGATGTGCTTGACCATGTAGCCCATGATCGCGACGGCCTTCGGGCTGAACGAAATCTTCTTGGCGTGGTCTTTCAGGTTGTCGTCGTTGATGAACGTGACGAGCAGCTCGATCTGGTCGACGTCCTTGAGCACGACGCTGATCGCGTCGAGCTTGGCGTTGTCGATCTGGGCCAGGCCCACGCGCTCGAGGATGTCGACGAGCTCGGTGATCTTGGCCGCGTGGATGCCCATGATCTGGTTGGCGTAGCGGTTGATCCTGTTCATCTGCACCTTGACCGAGCCGTTCGGGCCCGGCTCGGGGTTGCGCGCGCCGCAGACGAGCACGGCGGTGGCGATCTTGAGCACGTCGTAGACGTTGAGGTACTGGTAGGTCTGGCCGTTGCCGCCGCTGTCGCCGCCGTAGTTGTAGGTGGTCGAGGCGGTCTCGAGCTGGCGGATCTTGTTGTTGGCCGAGCGCAGGCGGTTGACGACGGTTTTCAGCAGCACCATCAGCCAGGGCGGCAGGACTTTGAGCTGCTCGACGAGGTTGGAGTTGGTGATCTCCATGAGATCGGTGTCGTGGATCGCCTCGGCGGACGCCGAGCGCGGGCCGCCGTCGAGGAAGCCCATCTCGCCGATGACCTCACCCTTGTGAATCATCCCAAGCTCGATCGATGCGTTGCCCTTCTTCTTGAACAGGCGGATCGTGCCGCTCTGGACGAAATACATCGACTTCGAGATGTCGCCTTCGTTGAAGAGTAATTCGCCCTTCTTTAGCTTGCGCGGGATCGGTGCAGCCATAGGTTACTTGGTGTGCATCTCCCAGCTGCCGTCCCAGTCTGCCGCGGGCGGGTGGCCCATGTAGTACTTGCAGCGCTCGATAAGCTCGAGCGAGGGTTTGTCTTCGTTGCGCGCCTGGAGCACGCGATTGAAAAGGGCGAGCGCCTGTTCCCACTGGCGCGCGTAATAGTGCATGAGGCCTTCGTTGAAGGTCTTGAGCGACTGCTTGAGCGGCTGGTTCGCCGTGTTGTCGGGAAAGACCTCGTAGATCTTCACGGGCTTGTGCTTGCCCTTGACCTTCACGGTGTCGACCTCGCGCGTGAGGAAGGCGCCCTGCGGCAGCTGCGCGTAGGTCGTCTCGCTGACGATGATCTTGGTGCCGTACTCCTTGTTCACGCCCTCGAGGCGGGAGGCGAGGTTCACGTTGTCGCCGATGACCGTGTACGAGAAGACGCGGCTCGAGCCGAAGTTGCCGACCGTCACCGGGCCCGTGTTGATGCCGATGCCGATGTCGATGGTGAGACCGTATTTTTTCTCGAACTCCTTGTTGAGCTCTTCGAGCGCCAGGACCATCTCGAGAGCGGTCTTGGTGGCGAGCTTCGCGTGCTCGGCGCTGTCGAGAGGGGCGCCCCAGAAACCCATGACGGCGTCGCCGATGTACTTGTCGAGCGTGCCGCCGTTGGCCTGGAGGATGTCGGTCATGCGGCCGAGGTATTCATTGAGGAACGTCGCCAGCGCCTTGACGTCCAGGCGTTCGGAGAGCGTCGTGAAGCCGCGGATGTCGCTGAAGAGCACGGTGAGCTCTTTCTTGTCGCCGCCGATCTTGAGCTTCGTCGGGTCGTTGAGCATCTGGTTGATGACGTCGGGCGAGACGTACTTGTCGAAGGCCGAACGGATGAACTTCTTCTCGTTCTCTTCCGCCATGTATTTCATCACGGTGATCGAGAGGTACTGGAAGAGCAGCTGGAAGGCGTGCAGGTAGCCCAGGATCACGATGCGCTGGTTGTTGAACATGTAGACCTGGTCGAACCAGAGCAGGCCGCCGATGGAAAGAGCGGCGACGCCCGCGCCGAAGCGCGCGTCGAGCCTGGCGATGATCCACCCGAACGCCAGGCCGCCGAAGAACAGGGCGGCGACGAGCGCGAAGACCATCTCGCTCGTGGGGCGCGTGAGAAAGTCGTCGTTGATGATGTTGTCGAGGATCGAGGCGTGGTTCTCGACCCCGGCGGCCTGCGCGTCGAACGGGCGGGGCCGGATGTCGTAGATGACGTGCGCGGTGACGCCGACGATGACCAGGGCGTCCTTGAAGAACTCGGATTTGTGCACCTTCTTCTTCACCGGGACGCCGTCGATCACCTGCTCGTATTCGAGCGTGTCGCTCGGGCTGAGCACGTCGGCCATGCTGATGTTCGGGAAGCTGTGGTTCGGGCCGCGGTAGTTGACGATGGCCTTGCCCTCGAGGTCGATCGGCAGCTTGCGCGGGCCGTTCGGCGTGTCCATCTCGAGCTTGAGCACCGGCGCTTCGCCGTTGGCGCCTTCCGCGCGGATCTCCATGCGCGTGCCGGTGTCTTTCGGGTTCATGAATTTCTGCGCCATGCGGAGGGCGAGACTCGGCACGAAGCTCTCGTTGGCGCGGAAGAGGAAGAAGGCGCGGCGGTAGTTGCCGTCGCTGTCCTCGTCGTTGTTGAAAAAGCCCTGAGCGACGCCCGCCGGGGTGATCTCGGGAATGTTGAGCAGCCCCTGGCGGCCGATGTTGTAGAAGGGCACGTTCGCGTCGGGGTCGAGATGGTGCGCGCCGTACTTGATCTTCGGGCCCGTGACGCCGCCGACGGTGTTGTTGCCGGCGCCCGTGAGAAGCTTGGCGCGCTGCTCGAAGTCGGCGTCGGGCTTCCCGTCACGCTGGAGCGCGTAGCCCAATACGATCTTGCTGCCGCACGAGTCGATCGCACGGCGCATCGCGAAGTCGCCGCTGTTGTTCTTGAGGATGTCGTCGAGCTCGCCCTGGCGGCCGGCGAAGCTCGCGCCGAGCGCGTCCTTGACTCCGCTCGCGATGAGCTTTTCGCGCTCGCTCCACACGATGTCGAACCCGACCGCCTTGGGGTTGTATTTGCAGAGGTTCTCGATGAGCGGCGCCAGCACCGACGCGCGGTCGAAGGGCCACTGGCCGTAGGTCGTGAACGCCTTGTCGTCGGCGCCGACGATGACGATCTTCGACTTGGCGCTCGTGGGGCCGCGAACCTTGAATTTATAGTCGATGCTTTTGTCGGCGAGGCCCTGGATCAGCGGAAACTTCTCGGGCGCGATGTCGTAAACGGCCGACAGCGAGCAGAAGAACAGCACGATCAATAAGGAGATCTTCCACGGAGTGAAGGCGAATATCTTTTTGAGGATGCTCACGTCTCAGATATCGGCGGTTTACGCGACTTTCTTAGGAGGGGGCGCGTCAGGCGCGACATTTCTGCCATCAGAACGGCAGATTTTGCCGTAGCCGCGGCCCGGACCCGTCACGCGAGAAAAGTGACCACGCGATAGGCAAGCCAGGACATCGTATAGGCAAGCGTCGTCATGTAGGCGAACATGAACGCCGGCCAGCGCCACGAGTTGGTTTCCCGCCTCGTGATCGCGATCGTCGAGACGCACTGGAGCGCCAGCGCGTAGAAGACGAGCAGGCTCACCGCGGTGGCGAGGGTGAACGTCTTCTCCTGGCGAACGCGGTTCACCAAAGCGGTGTTGTTTTCCTTGTCGTAGCCGATCGCGTAAACGGTTCCGAGCGTGCTCAGCACCACCTCGCGCGCGGCGAACGACGAGATGAGCGCCACCCCGATCTTCCAGTCGTAGCCGAGCGGGCGGATGAGCGGCTCGAAGGCGCGGCCCGCGCGACCGGCGATCGAGTGCTCGAGCCGGTAGGCGGCGACCGCCTTGTCGTCGAGGCCCCTGGGCGCCTCGGTCTTGGGGTAGGTCGCCAGCGCCCAGAGCACGACCGAGACGCCGAGGATGATCGTGCCCGCGCGCCTGAGGAAGATGCGCGCGCGGTCGTAGAGGCCGAGGAGGAGGTTGCGGGCGCTCGGGATCTTGTACGTCGGCAGCTCCATCACGAAGCTCGACGTGCCG
The DNA here is from genome assembly GCA_016194795.1 of Deltaproteobacteria bacterium. Classification (GTDB taxonomy): domain Bacteria; phylum Bdellovibrionota; class UBA1018; order UBA1018; family UBA923; genus JACQAX01. The sequence continues at coordinate 9,431 of JACQAX010000331.1, forward strand.
CTTTTGAGCACCGTGCGCTTGAGCACGGCCGCGACGACGAGCGCCGCGACGATGCCGAAGAAGTAAAGGCCGCTCATCACCAGGCCCTGCAGCGTGAACACGCCGAACACGCGCGTCGCGGGCACGAACGCGGCGATGAGCATGGTGTAGACGGGGATGCGCGCCGAGCAGGTCATGAGCGGGGAGACCATGATCGTGATCAGGCGGTCGCGCCGGTTCTCGACCGTGCGCGAGGCCATGATGCCCGGGATCGCGCACGCGAACGAGCTCAGCAGCGGGATGAAGGCGCGCCCGCTCAGGCCGACGCGCGACATGAGCCGGTCGAGGATGAACGCGGCGCGCGCGAGGTAGCCGGAGTCCTCGAAGAGCAGGATGAAGGCGAAGAGCAGGAGGATCTGCGGCAGGAAAACGACGACCGCCCCCACGCCGGCGATCACGCCGTCGACGAGCAGGCTCTGGAAATCCCCGGGAGGGAGCGCCGCGCGCAGCTTGTCCTGGAGCAGCGATACCGCGGCGGCCAGCGCGTCCATCGGGATCTTCGCGAACGAGAAGATGAGCTGGAACATCAGCGCGAAGGCGACGAAGAGAATCAGCGGCCCGAGAACCTTGTGCAGCAGCACGCGATCGATGGCGCGCGTGACGTCGCGCGCGGTCTGCTTGCGCGAGACCGCCGACTTCAGCGTGGCTTCGATCGTCTGGTAGCGCTCGATGATGCGCGCCGAGCTGTTGTCGACGTCGATGGCCGGGCCCGGGACGGGCGCCTCGGCGCCGCGGTCGGCGAGCCCGCGAACCTCGTCGATCAGCTCCTTGAGCCCGCGGCGCTTGACGGCGGAGGTGACGACGACCGGCACGCCGAGCGCCTGCTCGAGCTTCTCGCGCCGGACCTCGATGCCCTGCTTTTCAGCGAGGTCGGACATCGTGAGCGCGACGACGAGCGGGAGCTTCTGCTCCTTGAGCTGCAGGACGAGATAAAGGTTGCGCTCGAGATTGGTGCTGTCGGCGACGGCGATGACGATCTCGGGCCGGCTCTCGTCGGCGCGGGCGCCGCGCACCATCTCGGCGGTGATCGCCTCGTCGGGCGTCCGCGCATCGAGGCTGTAAGCGCCCGGCAGATCGAGGAGCGTGGCCTGTCGGCCGGGCGCGAGCTCGATGATGCCTTCTTTTTTCTCGATGGTGACGCCGGCGTAGTTGCCCGTCTTCTGGCGGCTGCCGGTGAGCGCGTTGAAAAGCGTCGTCTTGCCCGAGTTCGGGCTGCCGACGAGGGCGACGCGGGTCATGGCTCGTCGGCCCCGGCGGTGAGCCTGATTTCGACGATCTCGGCATCGCCGAGCCGAAGCGCGATCAGCGTGCCGCGGCAGCGCACGGCGAGCGCGCCGCCGAACGGCGCCTCGTAAGCCACTTCGATCTCCGAGCCGACGGTAAGCCCCATCTCCATGAGCCGTGTCGCCAGTCGTGGATCGTGGTGCGAGTGGTGGAAGCTGTCGATCACGCCGCGCTGGCCGGCGCGAAGGCGCGCAAGTCGGGTCATAACGAGGCTATAGCGGGCGGTGGATTTGTTTGCAAGCTTATTGAGAATCATTCTCAATTGATGTCGCGGCGGCTCAATCGCGACTTCTGTCTAAAACATCGTCATTCCCGCTACTTGGAAAACCAATGGTTCCGAGTGCTTGAAAACAGGCACACCGATTGCTCCTAGGGCCGCGGACCCGCTGCTTTTGGCGTCGGGAAAACCCCTAACAGGAGCTTTCAGCAATGCGTTTCGACTGGGAAGACGTACTTTGGCTCGCCGCTTTCGTGGTCACGATCGTGGCCGGAGCCGCGATCCACTAACGAGTACAATGGTAAGCACGGGGCACCGGATCGGCCGACTCGGCCGGCGGTGTCCCGTCCGACCATTCCACGCATTTGAAGCCCATGGCCGCGAACATCCGCAGCGAGCTGCCGTCGCTGGCCACCGAGATGTCGGCCAGGCCCGTGGTCTCGTCCCTGATCGTCAGGAGGTCGGCCTCGATCGCCTTTGAGGGAACCTTTCGCGGCAGGTAGAAAACCGCCGGCCACTCCGGCGAGAACATCTTCTGGATTTTCGGCACGCGCCCGGCGACGCGGATCGCCTCGAGACGATCCCACCACGGGCGCCGAACGAGATAGGTCACGGCATTGGCCGAGAAATGCGCGACGAACACCGCCGCGGCAAGACCCAGCGCCCAACGCGCTTTCGGGTTTCGCCGGAGCGACTGGAGGGAGACGCGCCGGGCGAGCAACG
>JACQAX010000332.1 GCA_016194795.1 Deltaproteobacteria bacterium
GCGCGGTGATACTGCCCGAGAAAGCGGAAGAGCACCTGCTCCCGGGCCCGCCGGCGACCGCAGCCGGCGCCCCGGCCGAGGCGCCGCAGCTTTCGGCGCGCGCGGCGAAGCGAAAGCTGAAAGAGCAGGAGGGCGTTCGCGACATCCCCATGCTTGTCGTCTTTAATAAGATGGATCGTTGTCACGATCCATCGCTCGTCAAGATCTGGGGCGCGAGCCTCATGCGCGAGTACTCGACGCCGCAGCCTCTTTACGTGAGCGCGCACAATCCCGACGACGTGAAGATGACGCGCGAGAAGATCATGAAGCACTTCGAGCGCGACATGGTGGTCTACGAGGTGGTCGTTCCCTTCGAGGACGGCAAGACCGTCGCGCAGATCCACGAGCTCGGCAACGTCGAGGCCAAGCGCCCCACCGAGAAGGGCACGTTCTTCCGCCTGCGCACGCTTCCCGAGTTCGCCAACCAGATCAACCTCGCGCGCTACAAGATCTAGACGAAGGCGCGCAGGAAGCTCGCGTGCTTCTCGGCGTCGAGCTCGAAAAGCGCCACTGGCGCGGCGGGCGTGCGCGCGCAGTAGATTCCCGGGGCGCGCCCCGAGTTCGCGAGCCTTGTCGCGATCAGGTCCGTGCGGCCCACGCGCAGCTGCTCGAGCTCGCCCGAGATCAGCTCGAGCGAAGGGATGAATGAGGTCGCGGCATTCAGGTCGAGCAGGCCTGCGGCTGCAATGCCCTCGAGCTGCTCGAACTTCACGGCGCTCGCGATCTCGAACGTGCCTACGGCCGTGCGGCGCAGCTCGGCCACGTGGCCGACGGTGTCGAGCTTGCGCGCGAGATCGGTCGCCAGCACCCGCACGTAGGTGCCTTTCGAGCACTCGGCCTCGAAATGCACTCGCGCGCCCTCGATGCCCAGGCAACGAAAGCGCCGGATCGTGACGAGCGAAGGCTTGAGCTCGGCTTCGATGCCCGCCCGCGCGAGATCGCTTGCGCGCTCACCGCCGATTTTCTTGGCCGAATACCGAGGCGGCATCTGCTCGTAGGCGTGGCCGGTGAACGAGTCCATCGCGGCCTGCACGCGCTCGACGGTCAGCATGCCCGCGTCGCGCGTCTCAACGACGGCGCCCTCGGGGTCGCCGGTCTCGGTCGAGGTGCCCAGCGCGAACGTGCCGGTGTAGGTTTTCCAGTAGGTGGGCAGGCCCGGGTAGCTTTCGAGGAAGAAGCGCGCGAGCTTCAGGCCCTCGCCCGCGAGCACCGGCAGCAGGCCGGTCGCGAACTTGTCGAGGGTGCCGCCGTGGCCGAGGTCGCTGCGGTTCCAGATCTTCTTGAGCTTGCGGATGCAGTCGAACGACGTCATGCCCGCCGGCTTGTCCAGGATCAGGATGCCGCTGGGGTGCTTGGTCGTCGTCACGAGGCTACTCTTCTTCGGTCTTGTCTTTGGCGGCGTGGGAGTCGTCAACCGCGCGCGCCTCGTCGTCGGCCTTCACCTTTTTCAGGAGGCTGTCGATCTGGAGCGAGTTGGTGAGACCCTTGTCGTACTTGAAGTTGAGCTGCGGCGTGATGCGCGTGTCGAGCGCGCGCATGAGCGCCTTGCGCAGGAAGTTCGAGGCGTCGTTCAGGCAGGCCGTGACCGCCTTGGCGCGGTCCTCGTCCTGCATCAGCGCGAACTTCACGGTCGCGTGCTTGAGGTCGGGCGTCACCGTCACTTCCGTGATGGTGAGAAAGCCGATGCCGTCGATGCGCGGGTCCTTGAGACCGTGCGGAATCAACGTCGAGAGCTCCTCTTTCAACCGCTGCGCGAAACGCGCGGGCCGGTAATTGGCGCCCTTCTCCGGGACAAACGGCTTGTGACCCATGGTACTGCTTCCTTTACTTCCTTGCGCTCAGGCCTTGGCTTGAGCCGGCTCGGCGGCGCCCTTCGGGGCCGACGGCGCGCCCAGCTCATGGGCCACCATCTCGATCGCGAAGGCTTCGATGACGTCGCCCTGCTTGATGTCGTTGTAGTTCTCGATGCCGATACCGCACTCGTAACCCTGGGCGACTTCCTTGGCGTCGTCCTTGAAACGACGGAGCGAGGAGAGCTTGCCCGTGAAGATGACGCGGTTGTCGCGCAACAGGCGCACGGACGCGGTACGGATGATCTTCCCGTCGACGACCGAGCAGCCCGCGACGTTGCCGATCTTCGGCACGCTGAAGAGCTCGCGAACCTCGGCGCGGCCGAGATACTTCTCGACGGCCTTCTTGTCGAGCAGGCCGGTCATGGCCTTCTTCACCTCGTCGAGCAGCTCATAGATGATCGAGTAGCACTTGATCTCGACGCCTTCGTTTTCGGCCAGCAGGCGCGCCTTGGTTTCGGGGCGCACGTTGAAGCCGAGCACGATCGCGTTCGAGGCGCTCGCCAGCATGATGTCGCTTTCGGAGATGCCGCCGGTGGAGGCCGAGAGGATCTTCACCTTCACCTGGTCGGTGGAAAGGCGGGTCAGGCTCTCGCGCAACGCTTCGGTCGAGCCGAACACGTCGGTCTTGAGCAGGATCGGCAGCTCCTTCATGTCGCCCTGCTGAACCTTGGCGAAGATCTCTTCGAGAGTGATCTTCGTGCGGTTCGTGTCGGCGCCCTTGGCTTTGAGGTACCGCTGTTCGGCGAGCTCGCGAGCCTCGGCGTCGGTTTTCATGACGTTGAACTCGTCGCCCGCGACCGGAACGCCTTCGAGACCCAGAAGCTCGGCGGCATAACCCGGCGCAAGCTCCTTGAGCGCGCGGCCCTTGTCGTCGGTCAGCGCGCGGACGCGGCCGTAATACGGGCCGGCCACGATCGCGTCGCCCACGCGCAGCGTGCCGCGCTTGACGAGAACGTCGACGACGGCGCCGCGGCTGCGGTCAAGCCGCGCCTCGAGCACCGAGCCTTCGCCCGGACGTTCGGGATTGGCCTTCATGTCGAGGACTTCGGCCTGGAGCACGATCGCTTCGAGCAGCTCCTTGATGCCGGTCTTCTTGGTGGCCGAGACGTTGACGAAGATGTTCTCGCCGCCCCAGGCTTCCGAGAGGATGCCGATTTCGGAGAGGCCCTTCATGACCTTGTCGGGCTGGGCGCCCGGCTTGTCGATCTTGTTGACCGCGACGATGATCGGCACCTCGGCGGCACGCGCGTGATCGATGGCCTCCTGCGTCTGCGGCATGATGCTGTCGTCCGCCGCGACCACCAGAACGACGAGGTCGGTCACCTTGGCGCC
>JACQAX010000333.1 GCA_016194795.1 Deltaproteobacteria bacterium
ATCAACATGTTGATGACCCGAGGCTGCCCGGGCAAGTGCATCTTCTGCAACTCCGCGCAGACCGCGCTGCGCACCCGCAGCGCCGAGAGCATGGTCGAGGAGATCAAGTACCTCAAGGCGACCTACGGCGTTCGCGAGATCCAGTTCTACGACGACACCTTCACGGTGATGCGCAAGAACGTGCTGAGGTTCTGCGAGCTGCTCTCGGCCGAGAAGCTCGACATCACCTGGGCGGCGTTCGTCCGCTCCGACTGCTTCAGCGAGGAGATGGCGCGCGCGATGAAGAAGGCCGGCTGCCACCAGATTCTCATCGGCGTCGAGTCGGGCAGCGACGTGATCCTCGAGAACATCCGCAAGCCCATCGACCGCGAGCGCACCGCCGCCGCGATCGCGCTGGCGCGCAAGGTCGGCATCGACTCGCGCGCGGCCTTCATCTTCGGCAACATGGGCGAGACCGTCGAGACGATGCAGGAGACGATCGACTTCAGCATGCAGCTCGATCCGGACATCGCGCTCTACAACATCTGCACGCCGTATCCCGGCACGCAGATCTACCAGTGGGCCAAGCAGAACGGTTATCTCGTCAGCGAGGAGTGGAGCGACTTCGAGCTCTCCACCTTCATGCTGAAGCTCCCCACCGTCACCGAAGCGGACGTGCATCGTTTTTACGCGATCGCGCACAAGAAGTTCTACATGCGGCCCAAACAGATCTGGCGCCGCCTCACCCGCGTGAGCCGGCTCTCGCACATCAGCGACCTGATCCACGCGTTCTTCTACATCGTGCTCCGCCGCAAGCTGGGCACGCGCGGCGAAGTTCGGCGCGACTGGATCGGCCCGAAGAAGGAGGACTTCTTCGATCTGAGCCAGGTGGTCGACAAGATCCCGCGGCTCACCTTCGAGGTTCGCCAGAACTCCGTCGAGCTCGAGCCCGAAAGGCTCGTGCCGCAGCAGAGGAGCGTGCCCCAGCGCCGCCCGATGCCTGCTGAAGCTTTCGCGCCTTCGCCGGTCTGATGCGGAAGAGGAACGTCTCGCCGGACTCGGCCCTGCTGCTGAGCTCGTATCCGTCGCTCCTGCTCGGGCTCGGTGGGGTGCTCTTCTACTCCCAGACGCTGCTCGGCTGGTGGTCGCCCGGGGGCGCGGGCGCGGCCCTGCTCGCGACGCTGGCGTCGATCGCGCTGCTCGCCGGGCTCTGCTTCGGCGTGGCGCGGTTTTCCGAGCTGGCCCGCGCGACGCTCGCCGAGGCCGAGAACGGCGACGAGCGCCTCGCGGCCAAGGTTCTGGTCGCCCTGCTGGCGGGGTTTCTGCTGCTGGCGTTTCTCTCCGCGCTCAAGCCGGCGCACCTGGTTCAGGAAGGCGACTTCGTCAACTACCACCTGATGCTGCCGAAGCAGCACTGGCTGGCGGGCAGCTGGCGCCCCATCGAGTGGTCGCACTTCGAGTATCGCACGCTGCTGCTCGACTACGCGCTCTCGTACCTTTGGGTAGGGCTGCCGCTGCTCAACAAGCTGCCGCAGTTCGTGTTCGTGCTTTTTCTCGCGCTCAAGCTGTGGAGCTTTTTCAGGGAGCTCGGGTCGGCGCGCCCGCACCTGACCGGTCTGGTGGCGGTGCTTGCGTTGTTTGCGTCGCGGGGCGTCGCCGTGCAGGTCGGCACGGCGATGCTCGACCTTCCGGTGATCTATTTTCTGGTGAGCCTCGCGCTTGGCGTGCTCTGTTTCCAGAAGCGCCGGGCGAGCGGGTGGCTGTCGCTGGTTTTCGGCATCGATCTCGCCGCGTACCTCGGGCACAAGAGCTTCGGGATCGTGTTTTTCGTGACGTTCCTCTTCGGCAGCGAGATCATGCTCCGGCTGCTGTTTCGCCGCTCGCTCCTGGGCTTCGCGCGCAACCTGCGTTGGCGCTGGGTCGCCGTTCCGGTGGTCGCGCTCTGGGGCGCGAACCTCGCGCGCTCCTTTTATTTCGCAGGCGACCCGCTGTACCCGCTCGCGCTGCCGTTGACGCGCAGGTTCTGCGACTCCTCGCGCCTGCTGTCGAGCCGCTGCGAGTGGATCGTCCAGATGGCCGAGACCATTCGGTCCGACGCGTTCGCCTACGGCTATGGCTACGGGTTGAAGGGGCTGCTCAAGGCGTTTCTCATCCTGCCGCTATCGATCGGGGGGCAGTCGCCGGTGAACAACGTCTTCGACTACCCGCTGGGCCTCGTCTGGTACCTCGGCTGGGGCACGCTGCTCGCGGCGGCGGCCTTCTCGCGAAAGCTCCGTCCGGCGGCTCTTTTCAGCGGCGCGATCGCGGTCGTTTTTTTCGGGCTTTGGTTCATGGGGAGCCAGCAGAGCCGCTGGCTCTATCCCGTGCTGCTGCTTTTCGCGATGACGCTCGCCTATTTCTTCCAGGCCATTCTGGCGGGCGCCCGAGGGCGGCGGCGCGCGGCGCTGCTCGCCTCGACGGTCGCCGTGCTGGGCTGCTTCGTCGCGGTCAACGGCGCGCGCGTGGTGCGCTCGCAGCGCTGGACGCTGGGCTGTCTCGGAGCCGAGTGCCTGAAGGCGCGCGCCGGCTACTACGCCGACTACACGCGGCCCTGCCCGGAGGCGCCGCTCGAGCTCGACGACGTGGCCGAGCGCGGCTATCTCAACTGCCGGATTTACACGCGGCCCGCGCCCGCGCGCTGATCCCGCTTCACGAGCTCGATGTCGACGAAGCTGCTCCAGCCGCGGTGGGCGGCGGTCGAAAGCGACTCGATGCCAGTGGCCAGGCGGAAGCAGCCCTCGGGCAGCAGCGACCAGGGCTTGAGGCCACCCGACATCCAGTAGCGAAAGGGGCTGTTCGGCGAGTAGCGCTCGAGCGACAGGGTGGGGAAGAGGCGCTCGAACTTCGCGCGGTCGCGCTGGAAGACGATCCAGGCGAGCGCGCCGTTGGCGCCGGAGAGCGGCCCCGTCGAGTCGAAGGCCCATTCCGCGACCTTCGGATCGAACGGCTCGTGGTGCAGGTGTTTGAAGAAGAAGCTGCTCAGCCACCCGACGTGCTGGTCGCGCATGAAGATGCGGCCGCCCGGCTTGAGGCAGCGGTCGGCCTCGGCGAGGAACGCGCCCACGTCGGGGATGTGGTGGAAGACGTTGAGCATGCAGATGAAGCGCACCGAGCGGTCGGCGAACGGCATCTTCGTCGCGTCGACGACGAGGTCGACGCCGGAGTAGGCGAGATAGTCGGACGTCGTGATCTCGGGAACGACCTCTTTCACGAAGCCCGCGCCCGAGCCGAGCTCGACGGCGACGCCGTCGGCGGGGCAGCGTTTGAGCACCTCGGCGTAGCGGGCGTAAACCTCTTTGTAGAACGCGCGCAGGAAGCCTTTTTTGCGAAGAATCGCGCGCAGCTCTTCAACGCGCGCCGGATCGTCGATTCCCGGGGCCGCGGCCTTCATGCGTTGAGTTCGGCGGCGGTCGCCGGCTGCGCGCGCTGGGCCTCGTGCGCGAAATGGGCGACGTAGTCGTCCTTGAAGAGCAGGAACTGGCCTTCGGCGAGGTACGAGTTGATGTTGCCGCGGCCGAAGAACTTGTCGCGTCGGTGGATCATGTCGAGGTCTTCCTGGTCTTTCAGGTGGTGCATCTTCTCGACGATACCCTGGAAAACGTTCCTGAAAGGCCAGAGAAAGAACGGCATGTCCATCTCGCAGTCGAACGTCATGACGGTCGCGTCGCGCTGCGGATGCTTCGTGTAGCGCACGTCCATCACCGTCTTCACGAAATGGTGGAACTGCGGCAGCCAGCGCGGGTACGCCTTCATGTCGTAGCTCTTGAAGTGCCCCGGCGGAAAATACTCCATCACGAACGTCTGCGTGATCTTGAGAAAGCCCAGCCAACGCAGGCCCTGGCGCCAGGTGACTTTGCGGCCCTCGACCTTGTCGATGGAGAGCTTGGTCATGATGCTCCGGTGCAGGTGGACGTAGTGCTCGCAGTCGAGATAGGCGCCGATGGCGACGGCCACCGTGCAATCCTGCTCTTCGACGACGCGAAAGCGGTGCTTCATGACGATACCCCGCGACGCACGTGGATTTCTCCGCCGCGCACCTCGTAAGGCAGCACGCGCAGCCGGTACTTCGGCGTCTTGGCCGGGTTGAACGACTTATAAAGCGTTTTCATGCACCCGTAGATCTCGTCGTTCGGGTTGTGCATGAGCTCGCCGGAGGCGAGGTTGAACTCGTAGCCGTGCCAGGGGCAGCTGAGCTTGCGCTCCTCGGTACATAGCTTGCCCTGGCTGAGCGGCGCGCCCATGTGCGGGCAGAGATCGCGGACGATGCGATACTCGCCGCCGTCGACGACGACGACCACGTCGACCGGGTTCTCGGAATCGCCGATCGCCCGCACGTTCAGCGCGGTCGGGCTGAGGCCGTCCAGCGGAATGGGTTTTGGATAAAAGTTCGACGACGACATTCGTGGAAAGTATTACGAAAGCCCTTTAAGCGTCAACAAGGCTGTGGCAGGCTTCGCTGAAAATGCCGCGATTACTGAGAAAAAATGTCTCGTTTGCGCTCCTCCCGCTGCTCTTATTGGCGGCCGCTCCGGCGCTCTCCAAATGGCGCGGCCCGTTTTTCCAGTTCAGCTTCGGCAACCAGGACCCCGAGTACGCGTATCTCATGAACTCGCTCTCGGTGCTCAACCTCTATGCGCCGTGGCACCGCGACCATCCGGGTACGACGCTCCAGACGTTGGGGGCGGTGCTTGCGCGCGTCGAGCACCCCACGCTTTCGCGGGCCGAGCTCAATCGCGCCGTCGTGCTGGCGCCCGAGCGCACGCTGTGGCGCTATGGTGTCGTGCTGACGGCGATCTGCGGCCTGCTCATGGGGTGGAGCGCGGCGAGCGTCGCGCGCAGCTTGCGCGGGCCCGGCGCCCTGCGGCTGGCGAGCCTGTTTCTCACCGTGCCGTTTCTCAGCACCGAGGCCTGGAGCTACGTCGGGCGCTTCACGCCCGAGCTTCCCGTTCTCGCGCTGGCCACGCTCGTCTGCGCCGCCGCCCTGCTCACCGACTCTCGGCGCGCGCTCCTCTGGCTCGGCGTGGGCTTCGGCCTGTGCATGGCGACCAAGATCAACGGCATGCCGCTGCTGCTTTTTCCCGTGGCGCTCGCCTTGTCGCGGCGCAAAGGGCTCGTCCGGTTTTTCGCCATCGCGGCCGCGGCGGCGCTTGCGGGAATGGCGCCGCTCTTTCTTCGTTGGAAGGAGAGCGTCGCCTATCTGCTCGCGGTGCCGCTTCGCGTGGGCTTCGGGCGAGGTAACAGTGACCACGTGATGTCGCCGCTCGAATGGGCGGGCGGCATCGTGACCCGCGCCGTCGAGGATCCCGTCATGGTCATCGGGCTCGCGGCAGGCGCGGTGCTGGCCGAGCTCGCGCGCCGCGAGTGGCGCCGCAGGGGCGACTGGCGCAAGCTCGAGCGCGAGACCCTGCTGGGGCTCACGGGTTTTCTCGTCGTGCTCGGCCAGGTCGTGATGGTCGGCGGCATGGGCCATCGGCACTATCTGCTTCCGGGGTTTCCGCCGGCGGCGCTCGAGGTGGTCCTGCTCGTCCGGGTCGCGAGCCGCCGCTGGCCGCGGCGCGCAGGTCAGCTGGCGTCGGGAGCGGCGCTACTGTCGACGCTCGGAGCCCTCGTCGCGCTCGGCGCGTTGCTTTGCAGCCGACCGCCGCGGGGACCCGCGCAGGCCGCCTCGCGGTTGGCGATCGACGAGGCGGTGAAGAGCGCCCGTTGCCGTTTGGTGCCGGTCGCGCCGTCGAATACCGAGGTGTTCGCCATAGCCTGGGGAGAGAACTTCACCAACAACCGTTTCGTGCAGACGCTCGAGGACGCATATCCCGGCCAGGCTTTTTACGACGCGTCGAAGAAGGGCTTCCTCGGCTTCGGCCAGCGCCCCGCCGCCAACGCCGCCGACTTCAACGCCGGTGGGCCGATCTGCCTGCTGGGAACCGCCGGCGACCTGGCGCTGGCGAGGTTTCCGCTGCTGCTCAAGACCGCCGCCGGGGACGCGCTTTACCGGTACCGCTGAGGCCGTTTTTCGGCTAATGTGGGGGCCATTATGAAAGAGTCGGCGCAGGCCAAAGTAGTGGCGATTCTCCAGGCGCGGTTCAGCTCGTCACGCTTGCCCGGCAAGGTGATGCGGCCGATCCTCGGCGAGCCGATGCTGCTCCGCCAGATCGAGCGCGTGCGTCGGTCCGAGCGCATCGATCGCCTGATCGTGGCGACGAGCTCCGAGAAGTCCGACGACGTCATCGCCGAGCTCTGCGCGCGCCACAAGCTGGCTCCCGAGCACGTGGTGCGCCTGACGGGCGACTGCCCGCTTTCCGATCCCGCGCTCATCGACTCGCTCATCCAGTACCACCAGGCCCAGGGCGCCGACTATTCCACCAACGCCCTGCAGCCCACGTATCCCGACGGCCTCGACGTCGAGGTGTTCCGCTTCGAGACGCTCAAGACTACGTGGAAGGAGGCGAAGCTTCCCTCCGAGCGCGAGCACGTGACGTCGTTCGTTTACAGCCATCCCGAGCGCTTCAAGATCCGCGTGCTCAAGAACGACCGCGACCTTTCGTACCTCCGCTGGTCGGTCGACGAGCAGGAGGATTTCGACTTCATCAACCGCATCTACGAAGAGCTCCACCCGTCGAAGCCCGCGTTCACGACGGCCGACGTGCTCAGGCTTCTCGAGACGAAGCCCGCCGTCATGCAGCTCAACCCGGGCACGACGCGCAACCAGGGCTACACGAAGTCGCTGCGCAAGGACCAGTTCGTCAAGCGCTACGCCAAGTCGAACCAGCAGCTCGAGCGCGCGCTCAAGACGATCCCGCTCGGCAGCCAGACTTTCTCGAAGAGCAAGACCCAGTACCCGGAAGGCGTGTCGCCCTTCTTCATGCAGCGCGCGGAAGGCGCGCGCACCTGGGACGTCGACGGCAACGAGTACGTCGATTTCGTCAACGGCCTCTGCTCGATCACGCTGGGCCACTGCGACGCCGACGTGACGGCCGCGGTGAAGGCGCAGCTCGAGGACGGCGTGATCTTCTCGCTGCCGCACCCGATCGAGGCCCAGGTCGCCGAGAAGATCGTCGAGCTCGTGCCGTGCGCCGAGCTCGTGCGCTTCGGCAAGAACGGCTCGGACGCCACCGCCGGAGCCGTGCGCCTGGCGCGCGCGTCCACCGGCCGCGACCGGGTGGCGGTTTGCGGGTACCACGGCTGGCAGGACTGGTACATCGGCTCGACGGCGCGCAACCGCGGCGTGCCCAAGGCCACGCGCGATCTCACGCACCAGTTCACCTACAACAACCTCGACTCGCTGGCCGCGCTCTTCAAGCAGCACCCGGGCGAGTTCGCCGCCGTCATCCTCGAGCCGATGAACGTGACCCAGCCCGAAAAAGGTTTTCTCGAGGGCGTGAAAGAGCTGACGCACAAGCACGGCGCGCTGCTCGTCTTCGACGAGACGATCACGGGCTTCCGCTACGCCAAGGGCGGGGCGCAGGAGCGCTTCGGCGTCACGCCCGATCTGGCGACGTTCGGCAAGGGCATGGCCAACGGCTTCCCGGTGTCGGCCATCGCGGGCAAGGCCGACCACATGCGCCTGATGGAGGAGATCTTCTTCTCGTTCACCTACGGCGGCGAGACGCTTTCGCTCGCGGCCGCGCTGGCGACCATGCGCAAGCTCGAGCTCGAGCCCGTCGTCGACACGCTCAAGAAGCAGGGCACGAAGGTGATGGAGGGCACGCGCTCGCTGATCGCCCGGCACAAGCTCGGCGAGGCGCTCTCGGTGGCGGGCGACCCGACCTGGTCTTTTCTGCTGATGAAGGACGCCGGCCGGTACACGAGCTGGCAGCTCAAGACGCTCTTCCTCCAGGAGGTGTTCGCGCGGGGACTGCTGACGATCGGCACGCACAACATGAGCTACGCCCACGGCGACGCCGAGGTCGAGAAGCTTCTCACCGTATACGATGAGGTCTTCGGTCTTCTTTCGGAGGCGATGACCGAAAACTCGCTCGAGAAGATGCTGCTCACGAAGACTCTCGAGCCGCTCTTCAAGGTGCGCTGATGGACCGGACGAACGTGGTCGCGGCACTCGAGACGCTCGGCATGAAAGGCGCGATCCGCAGCGCGCTCGACGTCTTGAGCGTCGCGCGAGGCGCGATGGTCTACTCGCGGACAAGCAAGACGCCCGAGCCTTCGTACCAGAGCATGATCCGCCTCTTCTGCGCGACGAAGGGCCTCTCCAACGACGCGCTTTCGTGGGCGCTGTCGCTGGCGCGCCCGCCGCTCGACCTCCCGCCGGCGCGGGGAGCGCTGGGCGACCTGAGCGCCGACGACGTCGCGCGCATCACGCGCGTGCTCGACGAGCGCGGCTACTACGTCATCGAGAACGCGCTTTCCGAAGAGCTCATCGGCAAGCTCCTCGACTTCACGCGCCGGACGCCGGCCGTCGTACGAGGCTCGTCGCAGCGCCTGGTTTTCGAGCCGGGAAAGCCGCGCGGCGTGCGCTACGACTACGACCCCGCCGATCTCGCCCAGGATCCGACGGTCCAGCGGCTGTTCGCCGACGCGTCGATCCTGGCCGTCGGACAGTCGTACCTGCGCTCGGCTCCGGTGCACGACATCCTCACGATGTGGTGGCACACAGCCTTTTCGAAAGAGCCGGACAAGGACGCGGCGCAGTTCTTTCATTTCGACATGGACCGGCTGCGCTGGATCAAGTTCTTCTTCTACCTCACCGACGTCGCCCCAGAGAACGGCCCGCACACCTTCGTGGCCGGCTCGCACCGCCGAAATGGCATCCCGTCGGAGCTGCTGCGTCAGGGCTATGCGCGCCTCAGCGACGACGAGGTCAAGCGCCACTACAAGCCGCAGGACCTCATCGAGTTCACCGGCCGCCGCGGCACGGTCATCATCGAGGACACGCGCGGCCTCCACAAGGGCCGGCACGTCGAGCAGGGCGAACGCCTCGTGCTCCAGCTCCAGCTCTCCAACAGCTTTTTCGGCACGGTCAACTCGCGGGTGAAGGTCGGTCAGGTGCGTGACGAGCTTTT
>JACQAX010000334.1 GCA_016194795.1 Deltaproteobacteria bacterium
AGCTCATCCCGGGACTCACGGAGAAGGAGCGCGACATCATGACCCTGCTCCTCAAGTCGGCGCGCAGGCGCGCCCGCAAGGACGATCTCCGCAGCAGGATCTGGGGCGACGCCAAGGTCGATCCCAAGGCGCTCGACGTGCATCTGGCCAACCTGCGCCGCAAGCTCGTTCCTTACGGGTACGCGGTGAGAAGCGACGGCGAAGGCTGGGTCGCCCTGGGAATGGACCCCTGAATGAAGAAGTTCACCGACACGCTGTCGCCCCCAGGCTGGATCGTGCTGGCATTGTCCGGCTACGTCGGCATCGTGCTCTTTTTCCGGCCCACCCTCGGCGAGATGCTCCTGTTCTTCGCCGTGGATACGCTCGCGCTGATCCCGACGGCGCTGATCGAGCGCCCGGTCTTCTCGAAGATGTACCCGGCCTCGCGCCTCTACTTCCCGGAGCTCGACGTGGAGCGCATCGCCCGGCTCGACAACGAGGGAAAACGGGAGCTCCTCGAGTCGCTGATGCAGTTTCCCGCCCGACGCGCGAGATACGCCTCGATCGGAAGCGGGCTCAAGATCATACCCGCCGTAGCCGTGGGCATCTTCGCCTGGCACCACGCCGTTTCGCCGGTATTCCAGTTTCTGCAGTTCGTGGCCTGCGAGACGCTCATTCTCTCGATCTACTACGGCATGTGCTACATCGAGCTGCACATCTTCGTTTCCAAGGCGATCGCCGAGCTGCACGCGAAGCACGACTTCACGTATGCCTTCGAGACGGCCGACCTCGGGCACCAGGCCCCCGACTTCCTGCGCGAGGAGAAGCTTTCGCTCATCGCCGCCGCCTGCGGGATCGTCGCGCTGCTCGTGATGGCGACGTCGACCGCTCCTCTCAAGACCACCACGCAGCTCGTCTACGAGGTGCTGACGGTGTTCGGCATCGCCATGGTCTGCCTGGGCTACATCTACTACCTGAACCGCCGCTACATCATCGGCAGCCTGCGCAACCTTTCCGAGATGTTCGCGTCGATCGACTTCGGCCGCAACGACTTCATCGTGCCGTTCGACTCGTCGCCCACGCTGGCGCAGTTCGAGCGCACCTTCAACACGCTGCTGGCGCGCCTCCGCCACCGCGAGCGCGAGCTGGGCCAGTGGATGAGCCACGAGATGGAGCAGAGCCGCTTTCGCGCGCTCGGCGAGATCTCGGGCCTCGTCGTCCACGACCTCGCAAGCCCGCTCCACGTCGTGAAGTTCTGCGCGAGCGAGCTCGCCGAGAAGCCCGAGCTGAAGGACCACGAAAACTACCTCCGGATGCTGAGCCTCAACACGAACCGGGCGCTCGACCTCGTCGACTCGCTCAAGGCCTATCTCAAGGACCCCAAGGCTCGCAGCGGCGTCGCCTCGCTCTCCGAGACGTTCCGGTACGTCACCCAGATTCTCTGCACGCAGTTCCGCAAGGACGGCGTGGAGCGCGGGGTTCGTTTCGAGCTTGCGCCGGAAGCGGCCCTCCTCGAGCTCGCCCTGCCGCGCGGCGACCTGATCCAGATCCTCGAGAATCTTTTCCGTAACAGCATCGAGAACCTCCTCGACCACCGCCACACGGACGGGCTCATCAGCCTCCACCTGCACGCCGAGGACGAGCTCACCGTCGTTCTCAAGCTGATCGACAACGGCAGCGGCCTCTCCGCGACGCAGTTCGAGCGGCTGACGACGCCGGAGCTTTCGAACTTCGGAGCCGGCGAGTTCTACAAAGGCCTCGGCCTGCGCCTGACGCGCGGGCTGATCGAGCGCCATCTCGGCCAGCTGCGCGTGGTCGACAGCGAGGCGCGCTCCGGCACCACCTTCCTGCTCACGCTTCGGAAAGCGCCGCCGGTCGCTCAGGAAACCGGATGCAGCCCCTCGCCATAGCCGGCGCGCCGGCCGAAGTATAGCGGAATGACCTCCGGGGAAACCGCTCTCACCACCGAGATCTTCCCGCGAAGATGCTCCGGAGTGAGGTCGTAGTATTGCGGCTCGTCCCTCGCGAGCGACATCGCCGCCTCCGACTCGCGCAGCGGAGGCGAGGCGAAGAGCCAGCGCCTCATCGCGTCGATGCCGGGCTGGCGCAGGTAATATTCCTGGTGGAAATCGGCCGTCGGCGAGAACGCGGGCAGCTCGCCCGTCCAGTCCTCGCCCCAGAGAAACGCGAGGCGCTGGAGGCACTCGCGCGCCGCCGCCTCGACGGCCAACGCCAGCGAGCGGCGCGCCCCGAAGCCGTAGACGAACGGATGCCGACCGGCATCACCGGTCGGAAACGCGAAGACGCCCGCGGTGAACACCGGCTCGCGGGGCGGCCTCAGCGAGACTCCGAACGAGAACGCGGCCGGCTCGTAAAGCTCGTGCAGGCCGGCGAAGTAGCCCCGCAGCCGCTCCTCGAAGATCGGGAGCAGCTCGGGCGCGACGCCGGCTCGCCAGCAACGCAGGATCCGGTCGCGCTCGATGAGCTCGAGCTCGGCCGACTCCCGCGCGGCACCGAACGTCAGCTGAGCGGCGACTCCGTTGGAAAGCGAGTAACGCCACGCCTGGGGCTGGGGGTTCTCGGGAAACGCGGCCGAGAGCGGCCAACGCGCCGGCTCGATCGCGCCCGAAAGCGCGTCCAGCACGGCGGTTCGCTCGAGCAGCTCGAAGTACGCCCGCCGCAGCGGGCTCCCATCGACCTGCGCGGCGCTGCCCGTCGCGGACTTTCCGTCGGCGGTTTCGGCCGAAAGACCGACGGCGTCCAGGCTCGCCCCGCCGATCCGGATCCGGTCGGCGTAGAGCTCCGGCCTCAGCCAGCGCTTCGACAGAGGGAACGCCGCGCACAGCTCCTCGAGCTCAGCTGAATACATCATGCCCGAACTCGTCGAAGATTTCGATCGTGCGGTCGACGCTGGCCAGGAGCCGGCCCAGATCCCAGCTCTCGCTCGGCGGCAGAAGCTCGTCGAGCACCCGCATGTCCTCATCGGCGTGGTCCTTGTCGAGCTCCGCGTGCTTGGCGATCGCCGACATGTGGCGCGGGTCGATGCCGCACTTCTCGTGGAGCGCCGCGACCCAGCGGGGCGCGACGAGCACGGTGAAATACTCGGCCGTCATCGCGTACGCCACGTAAAAGGCGGGATCAATCGCGATCATCTCGCGAACGTGCGCGAGGAACGCCTTCATCGTCGGCAGAACGTCGATGGCCTCGCGCGTGCCCGCGTCGAGAGGCACGCTTTCGAAGTCGGCCCGCGCCCACTCGTCGTGGCCGGCCTCCTCGCCGATCTTCTCGCGGAAAAACCGCGCGAGCTTCGGGTTGCCGCGCTCCAGCGCGCCAGCCTCGGCCGCCTTGAGGTAAGGAACGGTCATAGAGAAAAGATGGTGAAGGCTCCTGAGGTAGCGCGCGATGTGCTCCATCGAGACCTCGCCCCGCTCGGCGCGCGCGAAGAGGGGGTTCGTACGATACGCAAGCTCGGCATGGCGCTCGATCCGAGCCTTGATGCTGACGCTGATCGGGCCGGGCCCAGGCTCTTTGTGGTGTTCCATCGATTCCTCCAGACAGACAGACGGTAAAATACGCGGCTCCGCCGGCGAGGCGGAGCCGCGGCAAAACCTGGCTCGACCTTAGAAGCTGATCTGCGCGAATTTCTTCTTCATGAAGCTACCCCCCTTTCCTTAGGATTTTCGTGTACCGAACGATGGAACCCCACCGATCGGACAAGAGCGTTCCAGACTCCCTGGAAGCGCGGCAGGATCCCCACGTAGCGGATGTAATACGTGCTCCAGTCGGTCGGGTGCCCGAGCAGGACTCCGACGGCGTCGGCGCCGGAGCGCATGAGGAACGCGTCGACGTAGCGCTCGTAGAAGGCGCGGCGCGCGGGGTGCGCGCGATCGCCGCCCGCGAGCGCGGCGCCGTGAAGGTCGGCGTAGTGCCGGGCCGCGAAGTCGAGCGCCTCGCCTATCGGCGCGGGAGCGACGGTGAAGGCGGCGTCGAGGAGCGCGACGGGGTAGTGCCTCGTCCAGTCGATTCCCCAGAGTTCGATCGCGGAGCTGTTGGACATAGGAAAAATTCTGGGG
>JACQAX010000335.1 GCA_016194795.1 Deltaproteobacteria bacterium
GGCGGCGACCGCCTGGCCGACGCGGGTCTCGAGCTCATGCTCCACAACCGCGAGCTTTCGGTGGGCGGCGGACCGCGCGAGCTGCTGTCGAAGATCCCGCTGCGGCACCGGCTCGAGCGGCAGCTCGAGAAGCGGCTTTTCGGCGGGGAGAAGATCGACGGCGCGCTCCTCTGCGACAACGGCGAGATCAACCTGCGTCTCGCGTCGCTGCTCCATTTCTTCGACGTGCCCGTGGTTTACTTCATCCCGCCGAAAGTCTGGGTGTGGCGCGCGTCGCGCATCGAGGCGATCGAGCAGCACGTCGACCTGGTGCTCAGCATCCTGCCCTTCGAGGAGCCGATCTACCGGAGCTGGGAGATCCCGTTCCAGTACGTCGGCAACCCGCTTGTCGACGAGGTCGACACGAAGCTCAGCGAAGAAGAGGCGAAGCTCAGGCTTTCGATCTCGCCCGAGCGCCGGGTGCTCGCGGTTTTCGTCGGGAGCCGCCACTCCGAGGTGAGGCACCACGCGCGCGTCTTCGGCCAGGCCGTGCGGAAGTTTCTCGAAAGCCTGCCGGCGGGCGAGCGCAAGCCGGTCGTGTTGCTGCCCGCGGCGCAGGCGATCGAGCCCGAGGCGTTGCGCGCGAGCTTCGCGGAGGCGCTCGACGGGCTCGACGTGGATCTGAAAGTGGTGAAGGGGATGAGCCACGAGTGCCTGCGCGCCGCGCGCGCGGCGGTCGTGAAGTCGGGGACGTCGACGCTCGAGGCGGCGCTGCTCGGCACGCCGATGGTTCTCGCGTACGCCTCGTCGCGCTCGACCGCGTGGATCTACCGCAACGTCGTTCGCTACCGCGGCTTCGTGGGGCTGGTGAATCTTTTTCTCGCCGATAAGGCCGAGCGCGCGATGGGATTCGAGGAGGCGTTGCCGGCGCCGGTCGTCGCCGAGCTGATCCTCGAGCGCTGCACGCCGGAGCTGATCTCGTCGGAGCTGACCCGGGTCTGGCGCGACGGCGCCGAGCGCGACGGGATGCTCGCGCAGCTCGCGCGCACGCGGAAGCTGCTCGCGCCTTCGGGGCCGGGCGACCCGTCGCCGCTGAAGCGCGCGGCCGGAGCGGCGTGGGAGCTTTTTTCGAAGCCGCCGGCGGTGGCGGATGTTTGAGCCCGTGTTCAGCGCGATGAGCCCGCTCTGGGCGATCACGAACTCGGTGGCTCGCGTGCTGCTCCGTCCGGGCGCGAAGCGTTTGCCTTGCCCGGTGGTGTCGGTCGGAAACATCGTCGCCGGTGGCGTCGGGAAGACCGAGCTCGTCGCGGCGCTGGCCGCGCGTCTCGTGAAGCAGGGACGACGCGTGACCGTCGCCAGCCGAGGCTATGGCTCGCGCTGGGAGCGCGAAGGCGCGGTGGCGTTCGACGTCGAGACGGCCGTTTCGCACCGTTTTCCGGACGAGGCGATCGTCTTGTTGAAGAAAGCCCCCGGCGTCGCGGTCTGCGTCGGCGCCGATCGCCATGGCGCGCTCACGCGGCATTGGGAGGAGCTTCATCCCGACGTCGTGCTGCTCGACGACGGTTACCAGCACTTCGCGCTCGCGCGCGACCTCGACGTGCTCGTCCACGACTTCGAGCTCCGCTGGCCGGTGCTTCGCGAGTTTCCGGGCGCGCTTTCGCGCGCGCGGGTGCGCGTCGCGCTCTCCGACGTGCCGAAGCAGTGGCGCGGGCTCCCGTGGGTGCGGGCGCGCTATCGGCTTACGGGCGCGGTGGATGCGGCTTCGCGGCGCCACGAGCTTCCCGGCGAGGCGCATGCCTTCTGCGGCATCGGCAATCCCGCGCGATTCCGCAAGTCGCTCGTGGCGGCCGGAACGCGGGTGACCGCCTTCAAGACGTTCCGCGACCATGCCCCGTATTCGATCGCGCAGGCGCGCGAGCTCGCGCGCTGGGCGGCGGGCAAGCCGTTGCTCACCACGCTCAAGGATTACGTGAAGCTCGCGCCTTTCGCGGAAAGTCAGGGCGGAGTCGCCGGCTTCGAGCCGAGATGGGTGGAGCTCTCGCTCGAGCTCATCGAGAACGAGCAGCTGCTGTGGAGCGCGCTCGACGAGGCGCTGCAAAAAAAGCCTTCGTAATACGAACGGTTGTCTGAAACCGGCGGATCATCTAAACTTCTAGCGATGCGTCTCATCGCCATTACAATCCTGCTCGTCGCGTTGGCAGGCTGCGGAGGCCGTAAAGTCGTGGCTACGAAACCCGTGGATATGTCGATTCCGCCCGAGATCGCCAAGGCGTTCGAGGTCAAGGAGCTTCCCGCGGTCGCGGCGGCGCCCGCGGCCACCGGCCCGTCGGCGAAAGCCGAGGCGCCCGCTTCGAAAAGGAAGAAGAAAACGCGAAAGAGGCACGCGAAAGACGACAAGAAGGCCGAGGCCGAGGGCGTGGCCGGCATCGCGGGCCCGGGGAACATGGATTTCGTCATCCCGAACCGCCGCCCGCAGAACGATCCGATCTGCGTCGGCGAGAAGCTCTGGATGGACGTCACCTGGCTGAACACCAAGGCTGGCGAGTTCGAGCTCGAGGTGCTGCCGCACAAGGTGATGAACGGCCGCAAGGTTTACGACCTCAAGGGCACGGCGCGCACGTCCGAGCTTTTCTCGCTCGTGTACAAGGCGGAGGACTTCGTCGAGAGCTTCGTCGACTTCGAAGGCTGGTTCCCGTACAAGTTTCTTCTGCACGGCGACGAGACCAAGCACATCCGCAACAACCTCGAGCTCTTCGACCACGGCGCCCGCAAACAGTACATCGCGACGTACGACAACCGCGTCCAGAAGGGCGAGATCGTCGAGGACAAGGGCTTCAAGGATCTCACGCCGCTGTCGCAGGACAGCCTGAGCGCGATCTACTACGTGCGCACGCTTCCGTTCGAGATCGGCAAGGTGCTCCGTTTTCCCATGACGACCAACGGCAATCAGTGGGAGACCGAGGTGAGCGTGCTCGGGCGCGAGGAAGTCAGCACGAAGATGGGGTACATGAAGGCGTTCAAGACGAAGATCGAGACGCGCTTCAAGGGAGTGCTCCAGCAGCAGGGCGACGCGTTCATGTGGTTCTCGGACGACGAGCGCAAATATCTTCTGAGGTTCGAGGCGAAGGTGCGTATCGGCTCGGTCGTCGGAGTCACGCGCAAGATCGAGACCGGAGTGTCTCCGGACGGTTCGACGCCACCTCTGCCGCAGGGGCCGTCGGGCAAGGCCACCGAAGCCAAAGACGACGCCACCAAGACGTCGGGCGTGAACCCCGGCGATCGTGGCGATCCCAACCAGCGCGGGCGCCACCGCAAGTGGTTCCACGAGCTGCTCGAGTCGGTCTCGAGCGCCGTGAAAAAGAAGTGAGACGATGCGCATCCTAGTCCTCCAGACCGCGTTCATCGGCGACGTGGCCCTGACGACGCCGTTTCTCTCGGCGCTCCGGGCGCGCTGGCCGCACGCGCGCATCGACGTCGTGGCGACGCCGCAGGGCTGCGAGATGCTCGAGGGGCTCAAGGGCGTGCACTGCTTCGCGCTCGACAAGAAACTGGACGGGCGGCTGCGCGGCCTGCGCAAGGTGCTCGGCGAGCTCTTCTGCGCGCGCTCGACGAGCGGCCAGCGGCCTCGCCCGCTGCGACGCCCCGTCCGGAGCTCGTGGCCTCGCCCGGCGACGCCGAGCGAGTCGCCGCCAAGCTGCGCCTGCTTGCGGCCGGGAAGGGGTACGTCGTCGTGAGCCCGTTCTCGGTCTGGGGCACGAAGATGTGGTTCGCCGACCGCTTTGCGCGGACGGGCGCCGAGCTTGCGCGCCGCCACGGCCTCGCGGTGGTCGGGGTCGGAGGAGGCGCCGGGCGCGAGGCCGTCATCGGCCGGACGATCGTCGAGAAGGTGGCGGAGGCGGGCGGAAAGGCGGTCTCGCTCGTCGGGGAGACCAGCATCGGCGAGCTCAAGGCCGTCATCAAAGGCGCGCGGCTCGTGCTCGCCAACGATTCGGCGCCGGTCCACGTCGCCGCGGCTTTCAACGTGCCGACGGTCGCCATCTTCGGCCCCACGGCGCGAAAGTGGGGCTTCTTCCCGCTTTCCGAGCGTGCGATCGTCGTCGAGCGCCTCGGGCTGGAGTGCCGCCCGTGCCACATCCACGGCCCGCAGAAGTGCCCGAAGGGCCATTTTCGCTGCATGAACGACATCCAGGTTGAAGATGTGGTGCAGGCTGTGGAAAACTTGCTGCGATGACTAAGGCATCGGTCCGGGAGAAACTGAAGCCGCTCTGGATCCTGATCTCCGACCGCTGGGGCGGTCCGGAGCAGGTGGCCATGTCCGACATGGTCGAGATGTCGAGCGCCGGGATCCCGATGAGCCTGCTCTGCCTCGAGGGGAGCCCCGTGCACGCGGCGGCGCTTCGGCACCCGCGCATCAAGGTCCACCCGTTCAACCACCGCCCGCGCAAGCGCGTCGACTGGAGCTTCGTGCGCGCGCTCCGCAGCTTCATCGAGGAGGTGGGCGCCAACATCGTCCATATCAACGACGAGAAGCTGCTCTGGTACCTGGTACCGGCGCTCTGGAGCCACAAGGACATCTCGCTCATCTCGAGCCGTTACACGGTCACCGATCCGAGCATCAAGGATCTTCTGCGCGCGATCTTCCTGCGCCGCCTCGACTACATGATCGTGCTGAGCGAGAGCATTCGCGCGGGCGTCCTGACCAAGAAGGTCATTTCCGAGAAAAAGGTGAAGGTCATCAACCTCGGCCTCGACTTCACGCGCTTCGACCCCGCCAAGTCCGACGGCTCGGTGATCCGGCGAGGCTGGGGCGCCGACAAGGACACGATCGTCATCGGCTCGGTCGGCCGTCTCGTGCCCGAGCTCGGCCAGGATACTTTCATCAAAGCGGCGGCCGGACTGCTCAAGTACCATGACTGGAAGATGCGCTTCGTGATCGTCGGCGAGGAGCCGCTCGTCGCTTCCGAGGAGTACGTCACCTCCCTCAACGAGCTCGTCCGCCAGTTCCACATGGAAGACATCGTGACGTTCAGCTCGCTCGGCGACAATCTGCCGGACGTGATGTCGGCCTTCGACATTTTCGTGATGGCCGGGCGCGAGGAAGTGCCGGGATTGGGCGCCCTGGAGGCGCTCGCGATGGAGCGTCCCGTCGTGCTCTCGAACGTCATCGGCGCCGAGGAGATCGTCGGCCAGAAGGAGTACGGCCTCCTCGTTCGAGCCGAGGATGCCTTCGATTTACAGACTAAGATATTGAATTTGCTTGAAAATCCGAGTCAGAGGCTTGCGATGGGCGCCAACGGACGCCAGTACGTGCTGAGCCACTTCGATAAGCGCACGCGTTTCGAGCGCTCGGTCGACATCTACGAACGGTGCATCAAGCGCCGATACGCCCGCCAGGAGCGGATTCACCGCTAAGTTTGTCTTTTATTCCTCGGATTTCCAATATATAACGCATCTTCTCTCGTCATTCCGAATGGACTCATCCGAAGGACCGGAGATTTTCTGTCCGCTATTGCATGGCCGCAATCGCGAACCAAATTTAACGAAATGGGGTTTCAATGACTTATGGCTATTAGCACTACGAACGCGCCCGACTCTAACGAGAAGCGCAAGAACGCTTCCGGTACTGGGACCAACGATCCGACCAGCTGGATGGACAA
>JACQAX010000321.1 GCA_016194795.1 Deltaproteobacteria bacterium
CCCGTCACGCACCTCGCTCGTCGTGCGCGCGAGCAGGTCGGCGTCGCCCTCGAGGGTGAGCGAGCACTCGTCGCCCTTGTCGAGCTCGGCCTCGAGATTGCCGTGCAGCTCGGCGCCCTGGAACTCGCCGGCCAGGAGCCGCTGGCTGACCCTCGTTTCGGCGTGGGCCCCGCCCGCGCAGAGCAGACCGGCGATGAGTGTGGTTGCGAGAAGCGTTTTCATGAGTCCCCCTTTTAAGAAAAAAACAGGGAGCGGCCGAAGCCGCTCCCTGATCGAATGCACGGGCCGGAGTCTTAGTTCGTCTTGAGGCAGGTCTGCGTGCAGATGCAGTCCATCGCCTTGAAGGCCGGGCCGTACGCCAGGCCGTCGTCGCGCATCATCTCGAGCTGGAGGTTCACGGGCAGGCCGGCTTCGGTGAGCACCTCGCGCGGGTTGGCGAGATAGCGGGCGCGGAAGCCCTCGTCCTGCGCGACGGCTTCGCGAAGCTGGGCGACGGAGTCGCGAAACTGCTCGAAGCTCATGTTGGCGTCGTTCTGGGCGTAGCCGTCGATGGGTTCGCCGCGCACCTGGGCGGTGGCGGTGGCGGCCGGAAGAAGCAGGCCCGACGAGAGCGCGGCCGCGGAAGCGAGAAGAACATTGGAGATCCTGGACTTTTTCATTTCATACCCCTTGTGAGTGTTTGTTGTTGCCGGCACGTAGAGCAACATCCGGGCCAACGGCTGCTCACGCTCGCGCTTCGACGCCGATTCCCCGCGACACGCCCGAAGTTCGCGGCCGCGCACCGAAGGCGTGCGGGAATCCGTTTTTCCGCACTCGTCGGCACGCGCTCCGGAGCGCCTTTCGGCGCCACCCGATTCGTGCTAAACCTTTTGTATGGTCACCACGCGACTCAAACGCATTTTGCTCGTCGACGACGACCGCGAGGTCCATGCGGGCACGAAGCACGCCCTGCGCGGCCGTTACGACCTCCTCAGCGCTTACGACGGAGACGAGGCCAAGGCCGTGCTGCGCTCGCAGTCCGTCGATGCCGTTCTGCTCGACCTGAGCCTGCGAGCCCAGAACGACGGGCTCGAGCTGCTGCCCAAGCTTCGCGAGTTCGACGCCGACGCCACGGTGATCATCATGAGCGGCAACACCGAGATCGGCGTCGCCAACCAGGCGATCGCCGCCGGCGCGGCCGCGTACCTCGTCAAAGACTGCTCCGTCGACCAGCTCGTCATCACCGTCGAGTCGGTGCTCCGCCGCCGCGAGCTCGAGCGCGAGCGCGACCACCACGCGCGCGACTGCCGGCGCGCGCTCGAAAAGCACCGCATCCTCGGCGAGTCGCCGGCGGTGAAGCAGCTCTTGCGCGACCTCGAGAAAATCCGCCGCTCGCCGGCCAACGTCCTCATCTCGGCCGAAACCGGCTGCGGCAAGGAGCTCGTGGCCCGCCACATCGGCACCGCCGACGGGCGCCCGTTCGTCGCCGTCGACAGCGCCACGATCACGAGCTCGATGGCTGAGAGCATCCTTTTCGGCCACGAGAAGGGGGCGTTCACCGGGGCCCTCGCGTCCACGAGAGGGCTTTTCGAAGAGGCCGACGGCGGCACCATCTACTTCGACGAGATCGCCAACATGCCGCTCGACATCCAGGCGAAGCTCCTGCGCGTGCTGCAGGAAAAAGAGATCAAGCGCGTGGGCTCGACGAAGGTGCTGCCGCTCGAGTTT
Source organism: Deltaproteobacteria bacterium (assembly GCA_016194795.1). Classification (GTDB taxonomy): domain Bacteria; phylum Bdellovibrionota; class UBA1018; order UBA1018; family UBA923; genus JACQAX01. Next base: position 1,708 of record JACQAX010000321.1, read on the forward strand.
CGCGTGATCTGCGCCACCAACCGCGACCTCGAAAAGCTCGTCGCCGAGGGCAGGTTTCTCGGCGACTTTCTCCAGCGCCTGAACGTCCTCGAGCTGCGCATCCCGCCGCTGCGCGAGCACGCCGACGACCTGGATCAGCTCGTGCCGCACTTCTTCGCGCTCCATAAGATGGACGGCTCGGCCTCGGGCGTGAGCGCCGACGCGCTTGCCGCGCTGAAGCGCTATGCCTGGCCGGGCAACGTGCGCGAGCTCTCGAACGTCGTCGCCAACCTCTGCGCGATGGTGAGCGACCAGGAGGTCGTCGAGGCCGAGGACCTCCCACCCAAAATCCGCGAGGCCGCGTTCCGCGAGGCCCGCCAGTCCGCCGCCGCGAGCGCGGCCGTCGCCTCAGCGACCGCCGGCCGCTTCCACGAGCTCGAGAAGATCGTCAACGAGACCGGCGTGGACTTTTACTCCTACATGGACGGCGTCGAGCGCGAAGTGCTCGCCGAGCTCTATCGCGTCTACGGCGGGAACGTTCCGCTGATGAGCAAGCAGCTTCGGGTTGGGCGCAGCCATCTGTATACGAAGCTCAAGATCCACCGCATCCACGCCTGACGTTAAGGCGATTATTCCCCAGACCGTTGGATTTGAGGTAAACTTTTTCCGACTACATCGGAGGTCAACACATGGACGCGACAAGCAAGGCAACTTGCCTTCAACTCATCGGTGCCGGCGGGTTCGGAGTGATTATCGGCTGGTACCTGTACTACATCAATCGGTACCGCGGCGACGACATCAAGCTGACTGACCTCGGCACTGTCCTCGGCGTAATCGGTGGCGGCGCCGTGCTCGCTTTGTTTCCGGCGAAGACCGACCTTTTTGCGGCGTACGGGATAGGGCTTTGCGTGGGCTTCTTCGCATATTTCATCCTGCTAGCCGCTCTCGTGCGCAAATCCAAGCACTACGATGCGACGTGGTTCATCGATGGCCTCCCCAAGGACAGCGACCGCAAAACGGCTCCTCGTGCCCGCCCGATGGGCTAGCGAAGCGGTACGAGTGATACATGGGTTCTGACAAAGCATCATCCGCCCGCCTGCTCCTGGCACTCGCCGATCTCGCTGGAAATGTGCGCGAGTTACCGGTCGAACTACTGAGCGAGCTGCTGCCCCTACTACCGCCGGAGCTGCTTCCCAGGACCGCCGAAGCTGTTCTGCGCATTCCGGACACGCTGCGCGCCGCGCCCCTCCTCATCGGCGTCGCCGCGCGGGCGTCGGCGGAGCTGCGCCGCCAGCTCGTCGTCGAGATACTACGGCGCGCATCGGCTTACCGCGACAAAGATCGCGCGCCGCTGCTCAAGACGCTGGCGGCGACTCCCAGCGTGACCGCAGAGTTCTGGAAAGAGATCGCCCGCGCCGCCGAGGCGCTGTCCAAGGCCAGGGCGCGCTTTGGTGTTTTCTTCGAACTCTCTCGCTCCGGCCCGTCGCAACACCGATTTGCGTTACGTTCTCGAGCGAAGGATGAGCTCTCGGCATTCAAAAGCGACACACAAAAAACCGATGCGCTGTTCGAGCTTGTCTCCTCCGCCACTCCCGACGAATTGCCGTGGCTACGAGAGAAGGCAGGAGCGCTCCGCAACGATACCCGGCGCGCCGTCGCCTGCGAGGCCGTCGCAAAACGCTACCTCACCGAAAAAAAATGGGATCTCGCGGTTGAAGCGGCTTTAGCCGGTGAGAGCCCCAAGACATACCATCGCCCGTTACTGCGGATCCTGCCTAAACTTCCCGCGGAAACTAGAGGGGGCGCGATTCGGCATTACTTGGATTGGAGCGCGGCTCTCACGTCACCTGAGCAGCAGCTCGGATCGATGCTGCCTTTGCTCAAAGTCCGGGACCTTGAAGAGCAATTTCGTTTCGAGGCATTCGCGCGCGCTTTGATCGCGATTTCGCTCCTCGAAGGCGCTGCTCAACAAGAAGAAGCCTTGAGAGATTTGGGGCCGGTGCTTCCGACGGCGATTTTCTGGGGTGCTGTTTTCGTTGCAGACCGGATCACCGAGCCGACGTCGCGCGCCCGAGCGCTGTTTAACCTCCTTCAGACGCATGGCATCACCGAGCTCAGTGGGCTTTTTCTCTCTCCGGAAGAGCAGGAACAACTCCAGTCAAAGCCGCCAGTGGGACCTCCCTGGAGAATCATGAACTCGCTCGATAGCGATGCCAGTAACGCCCGGGCCGGCTCGGCGAGCAGCAGCCGGGCGGACGCCATGTACGGGTCGTTCGATTCGCAGGACACGAAGGCCGGAGTATCGGACGCACACAGTCTCAGTCCGAAGATGTACCGCCATCTGCTTCAGGAGCTACCGGAGGTTGAACGCGCGAGCCTCCTGGCGGACGCGCTCGGACAGCTGATTCCTGAAATCTCGCCTTCCCCCGGGCCGATCGTGAACACGGGCTTCTCCAAGGACGGCGTTGGAGATCTCACAACCATGACTCCCCTTCGTCCCGGGACAAACTATGACTTCTGGCTTGAAGTCGGCCCGCCGAGCGCGACTTCCATTGAAAGCCAGCCCGTCTCCTTGCCGAGGCTTCCGCGCAGCGACAAGCCCCATCGCTTGCAAATCGTCCTATCGGCCTTTCACGACGAGCTTCAGTTCGAGCCGGCCGACGGCTTGCGCGAGCTGCACCTCGCGCCGTCGGGTGCACTTTCATCGGAACGAGTTCGCTTTCCCGTCATGACCCCAAAAACAGAGGGCGTACATCGCCTTCGATGCAGCATCTACTACGAACAAGTTCTACTCCAGTCCCGCTTGATCGAGGCGTTCGTATCCGACAAGCGAACACGCGTAACTACCGCGCTAAAGTCGTCGCTCGACTTCGCACTGCTTGGTTCGCTTGACCACGCCCAAATCGCGGGCCTGAAGCCGCATTCGTTCAGCATTCTCCTCAATGCGACAGATGAAACGACGCACAACTTTCGTTTTATGGGCGAAGAGAATGTAAAGGCCGACGCTGACTTCGACGGAAACGAACTCACGACCCAAATAGATAGAGCCCGCGGGGCGCTATCCCTGGCGACCTGGGGAAGCGCGGATCCCTGGGACAGCAACAAGCACTCGTACCGCTATGACGGCGCGGCCGACGTCACGCGCCTGCGCGATGACCTTGTGCGGCTCGCGCAACGCGGCTATTGGTTTTTCGACACGATGATCAACCGCTTCGCCGGCGGCACAGGCGAGGCGGTCGACCGTCTGACCGCGTTGATGCGAAAGCGGGGGCGAATTCAGATCGCCTCAAAGAAGTTTTCGGGCTACGTGCTGCCGGCGGCGCTCATTTACGACCATCTGATTGACACGGCGCTTCCGGCTGAAAAATTCACCCTTTGTGAAAGCTTTGCGACCGCACTCGAGGGCGCGGAGTCGTTGGACGAGCACGAGTGCTTCGAAGGGCGCTGCCCGAACGCCGGAAAGAAGAGCGTGGTCTGCCCAAGTGGATTCTGGGGATTTCGGCATGCCATTGGCATGCCCGTCGCGAACGCGACAACGCCTCCGACGACGATTGAATATCGTGAGCCGCCGAGCCTTGCCGCCGGAATCGCGACCGACTTGAGCTCGTGCGACGAGCACATCGACGCCATCAAGGGCTTGCGTGAGAACATCCGCGTGCGCGAAGCACGATCACGCGACGAACTTATCTCGTTGCTCCGCGAGAAAGACCATCACGTAGTCTATTTCTATTGTCATGGTGGGGCGACTGATGAGGGGGTGCCGTTTCTCCGAGTAGGTGACGAACGCTCGCTTCGCCTTACCCGCGACTTTATTCGGGCCGAGAAGATCCGCTGGGAAGAATCTCGCCCCCTGGTCTTCATCAACGGCTGCCGAACCGCCGCGCTTGAGCCTCGGCAGACGCTCGATTTCGTCTCAGCCTTCGTCGAAAATGCCGCCGCCGCCGGCGTCATCGGCACCGAGATCACCGCCTTCGAGCCCTACGCGACGACATTCGCTGAACGTTGCCTTTCCAAACTATTGGACGGAGCAGAACTCGGCGACGCGGTCCGATCGGGCCGGCTCGCGGTCCTCAAACAAGCGAACCCCCTCGGCCTGGTCTATGTCCCATTCGCCGTCTCGAGCCTGCGACTGTTACCTGTATCGTAAATCCGCCGTAGCCAGCGCCAGCGATCTGATTTAGAACAATGCCATGAAAACAATCGCCGCCGTAGCCTGGGAACCGAAGAAGCCGCTCACCATCGAAGAAATCGAAATCGAAGGCCCCCGCAAAGGCGAGGTGCTCGTGCGCATGGTCGCCACCGGCGTCTGCCACACCGACGCCTTCACCCTCTCGGGCGAGGACCCGGAGGGCATCTTCCCCTGCGTGCTCGGCCACGAAGGCGGCGGCATCGTCGAAGAGGTCGGCCCCGGCGTGACGTCGGTCAAAGTGGGCGACCACGTGATTCCGCTCTACACGTCCGAATGCCGCGAGTGCGCCAACTGCCGCTCGGGCCGCACGAACCTGTGCACGGCCCTGTACAACACCGAGTGGGACGGGCTCATGCCCGACGGCACCGTTCGCTACTCGAAGAACGGCAAAAAGATTTTCCATTACATGGGCTGCTCGACGTTCGCCGAGTACTCGGTGATCCCCGAAATCGCGCTCGCCAAGATCAACAAGGAAGCCCCGCTCGAAAAGGTCTGCCTGCTCGGCTGCGGTATCACGACCGGCATCGGCGCCGTGCTCAACACGGCGAAGGTGCGGCCCGGCTCGACGGTTGCCGTGTTCGGCTTGGGCGGCATCGGCCTCAGCGCCATTCAGGGCGCGGTGATGGCGAAGGCGGAACGGATCATCGCCATCGACATCAACGAAGAGAAGTTTGAGCTCGCGCGCCAGCTCGGCGCGACCGACGTGGTGAATCCCAAGAAACACTCCGCCCCGATCCAGGAGGTCGTCGCCGAGATGACCGACGGCGGCGTCGACTACTCGTTCGAGTGCGTGGGCAACGTCGAGCTCATGCGCGCGGCGCTCGAGTGCACCCGCATGGGCTGGGGCGAGTCGGTCATCATCGGCGTGGCGGGCGCGGGAAAAACCATCCAGACGCGCCCCTTCCAGCTCGTCACCGGCCGCACCTGGAAGGGCACGGCCTTCGGCGGCGTGAAGGGCCGCACCGAGTTGCCCACCTATGTGGATAACTTCATGAACGGCAAGATCGAGATCGACAAGATGATCACCCACACGATGGGCCTGAAAGACATCAACATGGCCTTCGACCTCATGCATGCCGGAAAAAGCATCCGCAGCGTGATCCACTACGCCAAGAAGTGAACCCAGCGATGGAACAGACCAGAAGCCACAAGCAGTTCGACGGCCACAACCTGTACTTCACCCACTATTCCGAGGTCTGCCAGAGCAAGATGAGCTTCGCGGCCTTCGTTCCGCCGCAGGCGAAGACGAAAAAGCTTCCCGTGCTGTATTACCTTTCGGGACTCACCTGCACGCCTGAGATCTTTTTGACCGAAGCCCAGGCGCAGGCCCACGCGAAAAAGCACGAGCTGATTCTGGTCGTGCCCGACACGAGCCCGCGCGAAACCGGCATCGAGGGCGAGAACGACAGCTACGACCTGGGCTCGGGCGCGAGCTTTTACGTCAACGCCACGACGCCCAAGTGGTCGAGGCACTACCAGATGGACACGTACGTCACGCAGGAGCTGAGGCTGCTCGTCGAAAAAGAGCTGCCCGTCGATGGCGACCGCCGCGGCATCTTCGGCCATTCGATGGGCGGCCACGGCGCGCTCGTGCTCGGCCTGCGCAACCCCGAGCTTTACCGCTCGATCTCGGCCTTCGCGCCGATCTGCGCGCCTTCGAAAGCGCCGTGGGGCATCAAGGCGTTCAGCGAATACCTGGGCGCCCACAAGGCGGCCTGGGCCAAGTACGACGCCGTCGAGCTCCTGAAGACCGCGAAGGCAAGAATCCCCATTCTCGTCGACCAGGGCACCGACGACGAGTTTCTTGCAAGCGAGCTGTTCACCGACGAGCTCGAGCGCACGGTGAAGCAGACGGGCCATCCGGTGACCATCCGCCGCCAGGAAGGCTACGACCACAGCTACTTCTTCATCTCGACGTTCATCGCCGACCATCTCGCGTTCCACGCGGAGAGCTTGAAGTCGCCGCGCTAACCTGAATTTCCGAGCGCCGCCAGCAGCGTACGCATCTTTCCGGGAGTCGAGCGAAGCTCGCCGCGGCTGGACAGCGTTTCGACGAGATCGAACACGAAATTCTTCTGGCTCGTCTCGAGATAGACGTGCGCCGCGACGTCGGCGCCGAAGGCCCTGGTGATCGCGCGTTGCCTGGCGGCGGGATCCTCGGGCAAGGCCGCTTCGAGCGCCGCGACGAACTCGTGGGACTTTTTCCCGCTGAAGTCGATCGTCCCGTATTGGGTGACCTCGTAGCTGCCCAGGAGGGCTTCGGCGCGTTTTGCCGCTTCGACGGGCGGGCCGAAACGAGGTGCCTCTTCCGCCGCGAGCACCAACGCCAACGGATGCGGCTTGCCGGGAGTCGCGCGAAGCTCTCCTCTTCCCGACAGGTTTTCCACCAGATTGAAGACGAAGTCTTTCTGATTGGCCTCGACGTGGATGTGGTTGGCGACGTCGGAGCCGAAGGCCATTTTCAAAACCCGCCGCCTGCCGAGCGCATCCGAAGGCAGCGCGCCCTCCAGCGCCGAAGCGAGCTCTCGCGCGTTTTTTCCGCGATAGTCGATCATGCCGAACTGTCCGGTCTCGTAGCTTCCGAGCAGCCCCTCGACCTTGGCCGCCGCGTCGGTGGCCGACCCGAACGGTGGCCGCTCCTTGCCGGCGAGCACCGACGTCAGCGGGTGCACCTCGCCCGGCTTGGTGCGGAGCTGGCCGCGCCGATCGAGCTCCTGGACCAGCTCGAAGACGAAATTCTTCTGGTTGCCCTGCAGGGGGACGTTGTGGGCGACGTCAGGACCGAACGCGGCCATCAGGACCCGGCGTCGTCCGAGCTCGCTCGTCGGCATCGCCTCCTCCAGCGCCTTCACGAGCTCGTGGGAATTCGCGCCGGTGAAATCCATCGCCCCGACGCCACCCTGCTTGACCTCGTAGCTGCCGAGAAGCGTGTCGACCCGTTTGACGGCGCCGCCGACTCCGCCCGCGGGCAGCGCGGCGGCCGGGCGCTCTCCTCCGCTCAAGATGGCGACCAACGGAGGCGTTTCGCCCGGAGTCGCGCGCAGCATGCCTCGTTCCGAGAGCGTTTCGACGAGGTTGAACGCGAAGTCTCTCGAGTTTCCGCCGACGTAAACCGAGTCGGCGATCTCCGAGCCGAACGTCGCCAGCAGAAACGCGCGCCGCTGGATGGGATCGCTCGGAACGGCGTCCTGGATGGCCACGACGAGCTCCTGCGATTTTTTCCCGCTGAACAGGATCGACCCGTTCGCGTCGCGCTCGTAGCTCGACAGCAGGACGCCGACGGCCTCCGCCTTCTGGAAGCCGAGCGCGACGCGCGCCTCGTCGCCGCAGACGCCGCCTCGGAGCAAAGCCTCGCGCTCGGGCTTGGTGAAGCCGGCGTCACGCAGGATGCGCGCCTTCTTCGCCAGCTCGTCGACCGTATACTTGCCCGCCTTTCCGGCGCCGACCTCATGGGCCGCCTCGATGGCGGCGAGCTTCGCGCCCGTGAGGTTCTGGCGGATGCCCGTGAGCGTCGGCGCGAGCTCGGGATGGCGCGCGCTCAGCACGCCGGCGGCCGTATTGAAACGCCCTTCGAGCGCCGGCGAGGCGACCGAAACCGCGGGAGCCGGCTCGCGCAGCAGCGCGACTCTCGCCTCGAGCGAGAGCCCCTTGGTAGGGATGCCGCGCGCCTCGAGAGTCTTGCCGATGACCTCCTCGAGCGCCTGGCGGACCTTCGCGCCCTGGGTGCCTTCGAAGGCGCCCTCCAGAAGCAGCCTTTCGTAGAGCGACAGCAAACCCTTGAGCGATCCTTGCGCCGCCTCGGCGCTGGCCAGCGCCTGGCTCGCGGCCTCTTTGGCGTCGAGTTTTTTCGGGACGTACGTCGCACCCGCGCTCTTCTTCTGAAAACCGGCGAAAAGGCCGGTGAGCGCGCCCTCGATGATGGCTTTTACCTTCGGCGAGGCGTGCTCGTCGAGGTCGATCAGCCCCTGATACGCGCTCTCGAAGGCCGACTGAGGCGCGAAGCCGGCGCGCGCCTCGGCCCGCGCGCCCATGTACCCCTCGCGAAGCGAGTCGGTGTTGGGCGAGAAGAACGCGCCGAACGTGCCGCCGACCGCGGCTCCCACGACGCCTTTCCCCAGGCTGAAGGACGTGCCCCCGACGACCGGCGAGCCGACCATCACGATATCCATCGCCATCGAGAACATCTCGCCGCCACCCTGCACCGCCATGTCGGTGAACTCCTTGTCGCGCGCGAGCCCGGCGTAGAGATTGCACAGCGCCCAGGTCGACTTCTGCCGGGCGACGCACTCGTCGGCCGAGACCGCCGGCTTGGCCGCGGCGACCGGCTTGCCCTTGCTGTCGGCCAGCTTCGGGTAACGCGGCCTCGTGCAGTTGTAATACATCGAAAGCAACGAGGTGTCGGCCAGCGCCTTGCGAAGCTCGTCGTCGTCGGGCGGGTGCTCGCAAAGCTTCCGGATTCGCGCGCGGAAGTCGTTGAGATGCTCCTGCGTCTTCTTGCCCATCGCCTCGTCGACGGCCGCCAGCGCCTTCGGGTCGGCGTCGATCAGCTCGCTCGCCGCGTCGGCGGGATCCTTGCGCAGCTGCTCCATGCACGTATGCACGTTGCCATCGCTCTTGATCACGTTTCCAACACCCGCGTTGAAATCGAGATTGTAGCTCTTGATCGCATCGTGCACGCCGCGGGCGGCGGCGAGATTCTCGTATACGGTGGGCGCCTTCGCCTTGTCTCGCGCGCCGACGTGCTCGCCGAGGATCGGGTAACTCTCGTAGAGCAGGCGGCGCTGCTCGTCGAGGAGGCGATACTCGGTGTAGACGTTCTTGCAGAATGCCATGCGCGTGATCGTCACCTCGGTGTAGGAGCCGTCGCTCGCCATCTGATACGTCTTCATCTCGGTATCCGGCGACGCCTGAAGCATCGCGTAGCCGCACTGGCGGCCCGCCGTCTCGGTCAGGCCCGTGAGCAGCTCGGTCCTCGAAAGCCGGCCGGCCAACGGCAGCACGGCCAGGCCCGTCTTCACGCCGAGCGCGGCCGCGGGATGCATGTCCTTGAACGCCTTCTCCGAGAGGAGGGCGCCGTGCATGTCGATGTCGTTGCCGAGCGCCTTTTGCAGCGTCTCCCAGCGGGCCTGTATGACCGACATGCACTCGGCCGCCAGCGCCATCTTGTTGCGGTAGCGCTTGCGGGCGGTCGTGATGTCGCCCGAGGCCGGCAGGCCGTCGAGCAGCGACTTCAGGCGCTCGTTTCGCCAGGCGTGCTTTTCCTTTTTCTTGTCGGTGCGCCAGGTCCCGCAGCTGTTGGTGACCGAATCGAGCTCGGTCGTCAGGTCCGTGACGGCGGTGGCAGGGTTGAGCCGGCCCGAGAGCGCCACGAGCTCGACGTACTTCTCGAGATACAGCTCGGCCTTGAAGTCGA
>JACQAX010000328.1 GCA_016194795.1 Deltaproteobacteria bacterium
GAACGCCTGGCTGCCCGGCACCACGCGCTCGATGACCGGCGCGATATGCGGCTCGCCGAGAATCAGCATCACGGCGAAAACGAAGATGGCGAAAAGAAAATTGAAGAGCGGCCCGGCCACGAACACGAGGAAACGCTTCCACGCGTCGAGGTTGTTGAGCGCGCGCTTGCGCAGGTGCGGGTCGATCGCCTCGCCCGGATCCTGGCCGTAGAGCTTCACGTACCCGCCGAGCGGCACCACCGAGAGCGCGTATTCGGTCTCTCCCCACTTCTTGCGGAAGATCTTCGGGCCGAACCCCATCGAGAACACGTCAACGCGGACGTTGAAGAGCTTCGCGAAAATGAAGTGCCCGAACTCGTGGACGAAGACCAGGGGGCCGAGCAGCAGGAAGAATGAGAGGAGGTAAAACATTGCTAGGATGCTACCAAGCTATGAAAAGAGTTTCACGCAAAAATACATCACGGGCAGGCTGAAGAGCACCCCGTCGAACCTATCGAGGATGCCGCCGTGACCCGGCAAAATCTTGCTGGAATCTTTTATCTTGTAGGCGCGCTTGAAAAAGGATTCACAAAGGTCACCGATCTGTGAAATCACCCCGACCATCACCGCGGTGATTACCGCGCCGAGCCAGCTGAGCGAGCCGAACGCGACGAGCTTGAAGACGATCGTGACCAGCAGGCTCGCGGCCAGCCCCCCGCCCGATCCCTCCAGCGACTTGCCCGGGCTGATGAGCGGATAAAGCTTGTTCTTGCCCCACTTGCGTCCGACGAAGTACGCCCCGGTGTCGCCCGCCCAGACGATGAACAGGAAGAGCAGCAGCCAGCGGATCCCGTTGGCGCCGTCGCGGATGAGCGGCAGGAACGCGACGAAGGTGACGACGTAGACGAGCGCGAAGACGGTGAAGACGAGCTCGTCGAAATGGCGGCGCAGCTCGCTCGAGTGCCGATCGGCCACGGCGAGATAATAGGTGAACATCCCCATGAACGAGACGACGAGGCACTCGAGCATCGACTTGGGGATGAGCATGTTCACGAAGATCGTCAGCCACGAGAGCCCGACGAGGGCGGTGAGCTTCTCCTTGCGGTCGCTCATGCCGTAAAAGACGTTGCTCAGCTCCCAGCACATCAAGCCGCCGAGGATCGCCGAGGCGAACGAGACGCCGAGGTGGCCCCCGATCAGGAAGAGCGCCAGGAGGATGGCGCCACCGACCACCCCGGTCATCACGCGCGTCGAGGTTTCTTTGGATTTATCCATGGTTCTGTTCAAACGCCATCCGGATGAGCGGCGCTCGCGGCCTGCTTGTCGGTCAGGCCGAAACGGCGGGTGCGGCGCGCATAGGCGTCGATGGCCACGCGCAGGTCGCTCGGCTTGAAGTCGGGCCACATCGTGTCGGTGAAATAAAGCTCGCTGTACGCCATCTGCCAAAGCAGGAAGTTCGAGATGCGCTGCTCGCCGCTCGTGCGGATGAGCAGGTCCGGATCGCCGATTTCCGAGGTGTAGAGCTCGGCGCCGAAACGCGCCTCGTCGATGTCGGCCGCGCGGATCTCGCCGCTCGCGACCTTCGAGGCGAGACGGCGCGACGCGCGCACGAGCTCCTCGCGCCCGCTGTACGAGACCGCGATCGTGAGCTGCAGGCCGGTGTTGCCCTTCGACATCGTCGGCCGGCCCCAGTTCTCGGTCGAGAACGCGTAGAGCGTCAGCGCCTTCACGCCCTGCTTGTCGGCCTCGCGGATGATGTCGCGCACGCGCGCGCAGCCGCGGATGTGGCCGTAGATGCGCGGACGGCTGCGGCGCTCGGCCCAGCGGCCGTTGCCATCCATGATGATCGCGATGTGTTTGGGCCGATCTGTCGTCATAAAAACTAGACGCTCATGATCTCTTTTTCTTTGGCGGCCAGCAGCTTGTCGACATCGGCCACGAAATCGTCGGTCTTCTTCTGGACCTGCTCCGCGGACTTCTTGGCGTCGTCCTGGGTGAGCTCCTTGTCCTTTTCGGCCTTCTTGATCTCTTCGTTGGCGTCGCGGCGCTCGTTGCGGAGCGCGATCTTGCACTCCTCGCCCATTTTCTTGATCTGCTTCACCAGATCCTTGCGGCGCTCTTCGGTGAGCATCGGAAGCGGCACGCGGATGAGCTTGCCGTCATTCTGGGGATTCAGGCCGAGATCAGCCGTGAGGATCGCCTTCTCGATGACCTGGAGCATGCTCTGCTCCCAGGGCTGGATGAGCAGCTGGCGCGGCTCGGGGGCGCTGACCGAGGCCACCTGGTTCAGCGGCATCTCGGAGCCGTAATAGTCGACGCGCACCCCATCGAGCAGCGCCGGCGTGGCGCGTCCCGTACGCACCTTCGTCAGCTCGCCCTTGAAGTTGGCCAGCGTCTTCGACATTTTCTCGTTGAGCGAATCCAGTACCTGCTTACTCACTTCTGGCCCCTTTCTGCCCCGTGGTGACGAGCGTCCCGACGGGCTTGCCCATCACGACGTCGAGGATCCCATGCGGCCGATTGAGATTGAAAACGATGATCGGAAGCTCATTGTCCATGCACAGCGAAATCGCCGTCGAGTCCATCACTTTTAGATTCTTCTGAAGAACCTCGATGTAGCTGAGCTGCGTGAAGAGCTTGGCGTCCTTGTGCTTCACCGGATCGGCGTCGTAAACGCCGTCGACCTTGGTCGCCTTGAGAATCACTTCGGCGTCCATCTCCATCGCGCGCAGGCTGGCGGCGGTATCCGTGCTGAAGTACGGATTGCCCGTGCCCCCGGCGAAGATCACGACGCGCTTCTTCTCGAGGTGGCGCACGGCGCGACGACGGATGTAAGGCTCGGCCAGCTCCTGGATCTCGATGGCCGACTGCACGCGAGTGAAAACTCCCGCGCGTTCGAGGGCGTCCTGCAACGCGAGGCTGTTCATCACCGTCGCGAGCATGCCCATGTAGTCGGCCTGCGAGCGATCCATGCCGTGAGCCGCAGCGGCCAGGCCGCGGAAGATGTTCCCGCCGCCGAGCACGATGCAGACCTCGACGCCGAGCTCGCGGATCTCTTTCACGTCCCGCGAGATCTCAGCCAGGATATCGGTGTCGATCCCGTATCCAGCCTTGCCGGCCAAGGCTTCGCCCGAGAGCTTGAGGAGGATTCGCTTATACTTCGGCTTTTCCGAAGCCATCGTTGTGTTCTTCCCGATTAGTTCTGCGTGGTGTTTGCTGCAGCGCCCACTCCTTCACCCAAGGTGAAGCGAACGAAGCGACGGATGTTGATGTTCTCGCCGATCTTGGCGACCATTTCGGTCGTAAGCTGCGTGATCGTCTTGTCCGAGTCTTTCACGAAAGCTTGATTCACGAGGCACGATTCGTCAAAGAACTTCTTGATCTTGCCTTCGATAATCTTCTCCATGACCTGCGGCGGCTTGCTGGCGTTCTTGGGATCCTGCTTGGCCTGCGCCAGGA
>JACQAX010000053.1 GCA_016194795.1 Deltaproteobacteria bacterium
AACAAGCAGCTCGAGCAGCTCTACGGCGACCAGTTCACCGTGAAGATGGCGGGCCGCTGGATGAACATGGGTGAAGCGCTCGGCGGCGTCGACTGGGTTTCGAAGGGCGGCCTGCACCTCATGCTCCGGGGCGGCGTCGTCGGCCAGATCGGCGAGAGCGGCGGCGGGGAGAACTCGGAAGGCAACGTGAAGCTCAAGGGCTGGTGGGGCCCGGCCGGCGAGCTCGGCATTGGAGGTACTTTCAAATGGTTCTGAAACGTTTGGCGCTCGTCGGAGCGCTGCTTGCGGTCATCCTCGCCACGGCCCAGGGCTGCGGCTTTCAAGGCGAGATCTCGGGCGACAACTTCAAGTTCCTCGTCGAGCCGCAGACGGTGCCCGGCGCCGGGCCTCTCGGCGGCGTGCTGAGCACGCTCGGGATCGACTTTCCCTTCGACCAGGCCATTCCGCAAACGGCGGTGGCCGACAAGAGCGTCACCGAGATCTACCTCAGCAACATCGCGCTGCGGACGGTCGTCAAGACCGACACCGACGCGAGCGGAAAAACGATCAAGGCCGAGCTCGAGGACGACGGGAAGATCGGCCCCTGCGCGAACGGCCAGGCGACGGTCGATTTCCTGAAAACCCTCGACATCTACATCCAGAAAAGCGGCGGCCAGAAGACGCGCATCGCCCACTTCAAGAACACCGCGACCGGCTCGTGCGGCTTCTTCATGGATCTCGACATCGACCCGAGCACGGGCAAGGCCTACAACCTCAAGGCGTTTCTGCCGAGCTACACGATCACGACGTCGGCCAGCGGCAGCTCGCCGGCAAGCGACGTCAAGCTGGGCGGCTACGTCGGCATCGACTGGGTTGCGCCGGACGTCTCGCTGCCTCAGCAGAAGCAGCAGCAATAAAGCAAAACGCCGCCGGACAGCGACGTCCGGCGGCGTTTTCGACTTTTTATCGGAGATTCGGGAGACGCGGCGCTCAGTAGCGGCCGACGACTTCCGACTTGTCGAAGAAGTACGAGATCTCGCGTTCGGCCGACTTCGCGGAGTCCGAGCCGTGGACGGCGTTGGCTTCGATGTTGTCGGCGAAGTCCTTGCGAAGGGTGCCCGGCTCGGCCTTGGCCGGATCGGTGGCACCCATGATCTCGCGGTTGAGAGCAACCGCGTTGTCGCCTTCGAGCACCATGAGAAGCACCGGGCCGCTCGTCATGAAGCGCACGAGCGAGCCGAAGAACGGGCGCTCCTTGTGCTCGATGTAGAAGCCTTCAGCCTTCTCTTTCGAGAGCTTGGTGAACTTGGCGGCGGCCACGCGAAGACCGCGCTTCTCGAAGCGCGCGATGATTTCGCCCACGGCGTTCTTCTGAACCGCGTTCGGTTTGATGATCGAAAAAGTTTTCTCAAGCGCCATTGAAATGACTCCTATTGTTTTAAGCTCTTAGCCCTTAAAGACTGAGAGAAGTGTCTTACCCATGTCTGCGGGGCTGCGTGAAACCTTTACACCAGCCGACTCCAGGGCCGCAATCTTTTCCTGAGCCGTGCCTTTGCCGCCGCTGATGATCGCACCGGCGTGTCCCATGCGTTTTCCGGCCGGAGCGGCCTGTCCCGCGATGAAACCGACGACCGGCTTTTTCATCTCGCGCTTGATGTATTCGGCCGCTTCCTCTTCCGCCGAGCCGCCGATCTCGCCGATCATGATGACGGCTTTCGTCTCGGGATCGCGGTTGAAGGCCTCGAGCACGTCGATGAAATTGGTGCCGTTGATCGGGTCGCCGCCGATGCCCACACAGGTACTCTGGCCGACGCCGGCCTGGGTGAGCTGGTAAACGGCTTCGTACGTGAGCGTGCCGCTGCGCGAGAGCACGCCGACGGGGCCCTTCTTGTGGATGTGGCCGGGCATGATGCCGATCTTGCACTCGTCGGGCGTGATGATGCCGGGGCAGTTCGGGCCGATGAGGCGGGTGCGCTTGCCCTGGATGTATTTTTTGACCTTCAGCATGTCGAGCACCGGGATGCCTTCGGTGATGCAGACGACGAGATCGAGATCGGCGTCGACGGCTTCGCAGATCGCGTCGGCCGCGCCCGGGGGCGGAACGAAGATCATGGAAACGTTGCAGCCGGTTCGCTCTTTCGCTTCGGCCACCGAGCCGAACACTGGAAAACCTTCGTGGGTTTCGCCGGCGCGGGCCGGGTTGGTGCCGCCCACCATCTTGGTGCCGTAGTCGCGGCAGCCCTTCGAGTGGAACGTGCCCTGCGCGCCCGTGATGCCCTGGCAGATGACCTTGGTGTTCTTGTTGATCCAGATCGACATGGTTACTTCGCTCCCTTGGCAGCGGCGACTACTTTTTGAGCCGCGTCGGTGAGATCGGAGGCCGGCGTGATCTTGAGGCCGCTCTCGGCGAGCAGCTTCTTGCCCTGCTCGACGTTGGTGCCTTCGAGCCGCGCGACAAGAGGAACGCTGAGGTTCACCTCTTTGGCCGCCGCGATGATGCCTTCGGCGATGACGTCGCACTTCATGATGCCGCCGAAGATGTTGACGAGAATCGCCTTCACCTTGGGGTCTTTGAGGATGATCTTGAAGGCCGCCGTGACCTTCTCTTTGTTGGCGCCGCCGCCGACGTCGAGGAAGTTGGCCGGCTCCGCGCCGTGCAGCTTGATGATGTCGAGCGTGGCCATCGCAAGGCCCGCGCCGTTGACCATGCAGCCGATCGTGCCGTCGAGGCTGATGAACGCGAGGTCATACTTCGCCGCTTCGGTCTCCTGGGCGCTTTCTTCGTTCGGGTCGCGCATCTCGGCGATGTCTTTGTGGCGGAAGAGCGCGCTGTCGTCGAAGTTGAGCTTGGCGTCGAGGGCGATGACGTCACCGCTCTTGGTGAGCACCAGCGGGTTGATCTCGCAGAGCGAGCAGTCGAGGTCGACGAAGGCCTTGTAGAGAGAGGCGAAGAAGGCCCCGGCCTTGTTCAAGCTGTCTTTCGGGATATCGAGCGCGAAGGCAAGCCTTCTGCCGTGGTACGGCATGAAGCCGGTCACGGGATCGATGTAGAGCTTGAAGATCTTCTCGGGAGTCTTGTGGGCGACCTCTTCGATGTCCATACCGCCGGCCTGCGAGACCATGAACATGACCTTGCTGGTGGCGCGATCGATGAGCATCGCGCAGTAAAGCTCGCGCGCGATCTCGCAGCCCTGCTCGACGAACAGCTTGCGCACCTTTTTGCCCTCAGGGCCGGTCTGAGGCGTCACGAGCTGCATGCCGAGGATCTGCGAGGCGTACTTCTTCACGTCGTCGCGCGTCTTGGCGACCTTCACGCCGCCGCCTTTGCCGCGGCCGCCGGCGTGGATCTGGGCTTTCACGACCCAGACGCTTCCGCCCAGCTCCTGCGTGACGCTCACGGCCTGGTCCACCGATTCGGCAACCTTACCGTTGAGGAGGGGAACGTTGTAACGACGCAGCAGTTCCTTGGCTTGGTACTCGTGTACGTTCATTCTTTGGTGTCCTTACTTGAGGAGGTCGGCGACGCCGGCCTTTTCTTCTTCCAGTTCCTTCAACGTAAGCGCGATGCGCTCCTTCGAAAACGAGTCGATCTCGATGCCCTGAACGAGCTTGTACTCGCCGTTCTCGGTCGTGACGGGCATGCCGAAGATGGTGTCTTTCGGGACTCCGTACGAGCCGTCCGACGGAATGCCCATCGTGACCCACTCGCCCTTGGTGCCGAGCCACCAGTCGTGCATGTGGTCGATGGCCGCGTTGGCCGCGCTCGCCGCCGACGACTGGCCACGCGCCTCGATGATCGCGGCGCCGCGCTTGCCGACGGTCGGGATGAACGTCTCGCGGTTCCAGGTGTCGTCGTTGATGAGCTTGGTGAGGTTCTCGCCGCTCGACGTGGCGTTACGGAAGTCGGGATACATCGTCGGGCTGTGGTTGCCCCACACGACGACCTTCTTGATGCTCGAGACCGGACGCTTGCTCTTGAGGGCGAGCTGGCCGATCGAACGGTTGAGGTCGAGGCGGAGCATCGCCGTGAAGTTCTTCGCCTTCACGCGCCCATGCTTCTCGGCCGTCTTCATCGCGATGTACGCGTTGGTGTTGCAGGGGTTGCCGACGACGAGCACCTTCACGTCGGGGTGCGCGTTCTTGCCGATCGCGTCGCCCTGGACGGTGAAGATCTTGGCGTTCTCGGTCAGGAGATCTTTGCGCTCCATGCCCTTGGTGCGCGGGCGCGCGCCGACGAGCATGCAGACGTTGGCGTCCTTGAAGGCGACGTTCGGGTCGTCGGTGCCGACCATGCCCGCGAGCAGCGGGAAGGCGCAGTCTTCAAGCTCCATCATCACGCCCTTGAGCGCGTTCTGTGCCTGGGGCAGCTCGAGCATCTGGAGGATGACGGGCTGGTCTTTTCCGAGCATCTCGCCGCTGGCGATGCGGAACAGGAGAGCATAACCGATCTGGCCGGCGGCGCCGGTGACTGCAACACGTACTGGAGTTTTCGACATGGTGGGTTCCCTTTCGGTTTCTTACATGTTCCTAATAATTGCGTCGGCGAACTCGCTGCACTTCACTTCTTTGACGCCCTGGACGCCTTCGGCGTTCATGAGGCGCGAGAAGTCGTAGGTCACCGTCTTCTGGTCGATCGAGCGGTCCATGCCCTTGATGATCAGGTCGGCCGCCTCGTTCCAGCCGAGGTGGCGGAACATCATCTCGCCCGAGAGGATGACCGAGCCCGGGTTGACCTTGTCCTGGTTGGCGTACTTCGGAGCCGTGCCGTGCGTGGCCTCGAAGATCGCGTGGCCGGTGACGTAGTTGATGTTGCCGCCGGGAGCGATGCCGATGCCGCCAACCTGCGCCGCGAGCGCGTCGGAGAGGTAGTCGCCGTTGAGGTTGAGCGTCGCGATGACGTCGAAGTCTTCGGGGCGCGTGAGCACTTGCTGGAGGGTGATGTCGGCGATCGAGTCTTTCACGAGCACCTGGCCCGCGGGCGGCTTGCCTTCGCAGTCGTCCCAGCCGACGGCCTTGCCCTTGAACTCTTCCTTCGTGAGCTCGTAGCCCCAGTCGCGGAAGGCGCCTTCGGTGAACTTCATGATGTTGCCCTTGTGGACGAGCGTCACGCTCTTCTTCTTCTGGGCGATCGCGTACTCGATGGCGGCGCGGATGAGGCGCTTGGAGCCGTCGCGCGAGACCGGCTTGATGCCGATGCCGCTCGACTCGGGGAAGCGGATCTTCTTGACGCCCATTTCCTTCTGGATGAAGTCGATGACCTTCTTCACCTCGGGCGAGCCCGCGGCCCACTCGATGCCGGCGTAGATGTCTTCGCAGTTTTCGCGGAAGATCACCATGTCGACCTTGTCAGGGCGCTTCACGGGGCTCGGCACGCCGGAACGCGGTGATCGTGTCTTCGGGGAGCCAGTTGTCGAACTTGTTCTTGGCCTTTTCGCCCGCGTACACTTCGAACCAGGTGATTTTCTTTTTGCCGCCGTAGGCCTTCGCGACCGCGGCGTCGAGGACACGCTGCGATGCGCGCCAGATGTCAGGACCCGTGCCGTCGCCTTCGATGAACGGGAGCACCGGGTTGTTCGGGACATTCAGAGTCATGTCCTTGTTCATCGTGATTTTTTCGCCAGAGGACGGAGGAGTAACCTGAGTGTATTGCGCCATGAAAACATTCTCCTTTGAGATGTTTACCAGGGGTAGCAAGACCGGGAATCGTCGTCAACGTAGTTATGATATATTGCAACGCATGATCATGGACGGACCCGGCAGAATCGGACCCTACGAAATCCACGCGATCGAAACCGGATCGTTCGCCCTCGACGGCGGCGCGATGTTCGGCATCGTGCCGAAGCCGGTCTGGGAGAAAACGAATCCGGCCGACGCGCTCAACCGGATCGAGATGCGGCTGCGCTGCCTATTGCTGATCGATCGGGCCGCCAAGCGCGTGCTGCTCGTCGACAACGGCATCGGAACGAAGTGGGCCGAGAAGTTCATGCAGATGTATCGCATCGACCATTCGCAGTGGGCGCTCGACCGCGAGCTCGCGCGGGTGGGCCTGACGCCCGACGACGTCACCGACGTGATCGCGACGCACCTGCACTTCGACCACATGGGCGGCACCACCCGCCGGGTGAACGGCGAGCTCGTCCCCACCTTCCCGAAGGCGCGCGTCTGGGTGCAGGAGCAGAACTGGAACCTGGCTTACCATCCCAACGAGAAGGACCGCGCAAGCTACCTCCAGGAGAACTTCGACCTTTATCGAGGGAACCCGAAGCTCGAGCTGTTACAAACGGAGTACGGCCGCAGCGACGAGATCGCGCCCGGGATCCGCGTGCGCGTGAGCAACGGCCACACGCCGGGGCTGCAGCTCGTCGAGGTCGCCGACTCGGGCAGCGCGCTCATTTACTGCGCGGACGCGGTTCCGACGGCCACGCACGTGCGCACGCCCTGGGTGATGGGCTACGACTGTTTTCCGCTCACGATGATGGAAGAAAAAAAGAAGCTGCTGGGCGAGGCCGAGGAGCGCGGCGCGATCCTTTTCTTCGAGCACTGCCCCCGGATGCAGGCGGCGACCGTCTTTCACGACGGGAAAGACTTTTCGATCAAACAGGCGTATCAGTTCCGGTAAGATGCCCACCGTGCAAGTCGACCAGTTCCTGATCGGCGACCATCGCAACTTCATCTATCTCATCACCAGCGGCAAGGAGTCGCTCGTCGTCGATCCGCAGAGCGACCTCGAGCCGTGGCAGGCGCGCGCCAAAGAGCTCGGCTCGCGGCTGGCGGGCGTGCTGCTCACGCACACGCACTGGGATCACGTCGCGGGAGTGCCCGCGATCGTCGACCAGTACGCCGCGGAAAAACTTCCGATCTACGTCAACAAGCTCGATGCGCGCCGCTTCGACTCGGCCGCGCGGGACGTGCGCGACCGCCTCGTCTTCGTCGACGACGGCCAGCGCATCCCGCTGGGTGGCGCTCACGTCGAGGTGCTGCACACGCCCGGCCACAGCGCGGGCGAATGCTGCTTTCTCGTGGCGGGCTCGCCGCCGCGGCTGTTCACCGGCGACACCGTCTTCGTGGGAGACGTGGGGCGCACGGATCTCGAGTCGGGCAGCACCGCCGAGATGTTCGATACGATCCAGCGGCTGAAAAAACTTCCGGCCGACACGATCATCTACCCGGGACACGACTACGGGCGCACGCCCACCTCGACCATCGCGCGCGAGAGCGCGGGATCGGCGGCGTTCCGCTGCGCGACGGTGAAGGAGCTCGATGCCCTCCCTTGAAACGGCTTCCAGGAAAGTCTCCCGCCTGCCGGGCACGCTCTCGCCTTATCGGGTGCTCGTTCGCCCCCTGCTCTTCATGTGCGACGCGGAGAAGATGCACCACCTCGTGCAGACGCTCGCGCGGGTGCTCTGGCGGCTGCCGCTGGGCCGCTCGCTCACGCGCGCGGTCTACGCGCGCGGGGTGAGGCCTCTTCCGGTGAAGCTCGCGGGCCTGGAGCTCGAAAACCCCATCGGGCTCGCCGCGGGCTTCGACAAGAACGGCGTGCTCGTGCCCGGCATCGAGAGCCTGGGCTTCGGGTTCGTGGAGGTCGGAACCGTCACGCCGCGCCCCCAGCTCGGGAACCCGCGCCCGCGCATGAGCCGGATCCCCGAGCGCCGGGCGCTGCTGAATCGAATGGGCTTCAACAATGACGGCGCCGAGATCATCGCGGCGCAGCTCCGGCGCGTGCGCGACAAGCTCAAGGTGCCCGTGGGCGTGAACCTCGGCAAAAATCGCGACACGCCCAACAGCGAGGCGATCCGCGACTACGAGACGCTCTTCAAGGCGTTTCATCTCACCGCCAACTACTTCGTCATCAACATCAGCTCGCCCAACACGCCGGGCCTGCGGGATCTCCAGTCGGGCGAGTTCGTCCGCGCGCTCGGAAACCGCGTTCTCCACCACCGCCTTCCGCAGCCGGTCTTCATCAAGCTTTCACCCGAGATCGACCACGACGACCTGAAGTCGATCTGCTCGCTCTGCGGCGGCGACGTCGGCGAGAAGCCCTATGCCGGCCTGATCCTCACGAACACCATCGGCACCGACCTCGGCGGGCTTTCGGGCTACCCCCTCAAAGGACCGTCGACCAGCCTCCTGAAAGTGGCTCGCACGATGGTCCCCGCGGAGGTTCCGATCATCTCGGTCGGCGGCATCGAAACGGCCGACGACGTCATCGAACGGTTTACGCTAGGTGCCAATGCCGTTCAGCTGTACTCTGCTCTCATCTACTCCGGTCCTGGCCTGCCCGGTCGTATTCTCCGGGAATTGCAGGCGAAAATGCGAAAGCATGGCCGTTTCCCGCTACGTCAGCCGGACATATGGATGGATGTTCCTCGGCCTGCTCATCACGGGCATGGTGAGCCTGGGCCTCGCCAGCTCCGAAGACGCGATGCGCACGATCGCCACGAGCCCGGGCCTCATGTTCGGCGCGATCATCGCGCAGTTCGCGGTCGTGATCGGGTTGACCGCCGGCTTCCGGCGCCTGTCCTCGGCGGCGGCGATGGGCCTCTTCCTGCTTTACTCGGCGCTCACCGGAGTGACGATGTCGGTTGTTTTCCTGGTCTACACGGCAAGCTCGATCGCCAACGTGTTCTTCATCACGGGCGGGATGTTCGGCGGCCTGGCCCTCTTCGGCACGATTACGAAGAAGGATCTGACCGGCGTGGGGGCTACCGTGGGGATGGGCCTTTGGGGCCTGATTCTCGTCGGCATCGTGAACATGTTCGTTCAGAGCAGCGCCCTCAACATGGCGCTTTCGGTCGTTACCGTCGTCATTTTCGCCGGCCTCACGGCATATGACGCGCAGAAGATCCGCATGCTCGCGCTCCAGTCGGCCGACGGCCCGAGCGAGGAGAGCAGCAAGAGCGCCGTGTACGGCGCGCTGTCGCTCTACCTGGACTTCATCAACATGTTCTGGGCGCTCCTGAGACTGTTCGGCGATCGGCGCGAATAGCTTTTCATTGCGCGCACGGCGCGCTATAACTTGAGATACTTCCAACTCTTACCGGAGACGAGATCTCAAGATGACCAACTCTATTCCATTCCTCCGCACGACGATCGGAAAGAAGATGCTCGTCGGGCTCAGCGGGCTGGGCTTCGCCTTCTTCTTGCTGACGCACATGGCGGGAAATTTATTGCTGCTCGTCGGCCCCGAAGCCTACAACGAGTACTCGTACAAGCTGACGAGCACCAAGCTGATCTACCTGGCGGAAGCCGGGCTGGTGCTGATGTTCGCGCTGCACGTCTTTCTCACGATCCAGCTGACGGCGGCGAACCGGGCCGCGCGCAAGACGCCGTATGAGCGCGGCGCG
Source organism: Deltaproteobacteria bacterium (assembly GCA_016194795.1). GTDB lineage: Bacteria > Bdellovibrionota > UBA1018 > UBA1018 > UBA923 > JACQAX01. The sequence goes on from JACQAX010000053.1 coordinate 9,324, forward strand.
GGCGGCCCGAAGCGGACGAGCTTCGTCGCCAAGACGCTGATCCTCTCGGGCCTGGTGCTGCTCGTCTTCACGATCCTGCACCTCATCACCTTCAAGTACGGCACCGTCTATACGGTGACCTACGGCACGACCGAGATGCGCGACCTGTACACGCTGGTGGTCGAGAAGTTCAGGGAACCGGGCTACGTCGCCTGGTACGTCTTCGCGATGCTCATCCTCGGCGCGCACCTCAGCCACGGCGTCTCGGCCTCGCTGCAGTCGCTGGGTCTCACGACCGTGCGCAACTGCACGGCCAAGAAAATCGGCTGGGCGTTCGCGGCGCTCGTGACGATCGGATTCATCATCCAGCCGCTCTACCTGTTCTTCTCCGGAGGCGCGTCATGATCAAGCTCGATGCAAAGATTCCCGAAGGGTCGATCGAGAAGAAGTGGGAGAACCGCAAGTTCGAGAACAAGCTCGTCAACCCCGCCAACCGCCGCAAGTACAAGGTGATCGTCGTCGGCACCGGCCTGGCCGGCGCGTCGGCCGCCGCATCGCTGGCCGAGCAGGGCTACCACGTGCAGGCGTTCTGCTTCCACGAGAGCCCGCGTCGCGCGCACTCGATCGCCGCCCAGGGCGGCATCAACGCCGCGAAGAACTACCAGAACGACGGCGACTCGGTTTACCGCCTGTTCTACGACACCGCGCGCGGGCAGCCGGGCCAGCAGCTGCTGCTTGGCGCGTACAGCGCGCTCGAGCGGCAGGCCGGCCTCAAGACGCTCGAGATCTCGTATCGCCACGAGATGCTCGACCTCGTCGTCGTCGACGGGCGCGCGCGCGGCATCGTCGCGCGCAATCTCGAGACGGGCGAGCTGACGACGCACGCCGCGGACGCGGTGCTGCTGGCCACCGGCGGCTACGGCAACGTCTTCTATCTCTCGACGAACGCGAAGTACTCGAACGCCACGGCCGCGTGGCGCGCGCACAAGCGCGGCGCGCTCTTCGCCAACCCGTGCTTCACGCAGATTCACCCCACCTGCATTCCCGTTTCGGGCGACTATCAGTCGAAGCTCACGCTCATGTCCGAGTCGCTCAGAAACGACGGCCGCGTCTGGGTGCCCAAGAACAAAGGCGACAAGCGCCCGCCGGCGCAGATTCCCGAGGACGAGCGCGATTATTACCTCGAGCGCATCTACCCGGCGTTCGGCAACCTCGTCCCGCGCGACGTCGCGTCGCGCGCGGCGAAGTACCAGTGCGACCAGGGCCGCGGCGTGGGCCCGAGCGGCCTGGCCGTCTACCTCGACTTCAAGGACGCCATCAAGCGCGTGGGCCACGACGTGATCGCCAGCCGTTACGGCAACCTCTTCCAGATGTACGACAAGATCACCGGCGACAACCCGTACGAGACGCCGATGCGCATCTACCCGGCGGTGCACTACACGATGGGCGGCCTGTGGGTCGACTACAACTTGATGTCGACGATCCCGGGCCTGTTCGTCACCGGCGAAGCGAACTTCTCCGACCACGGCGCCAACCGCCTCGGCGCGTCCGCGCTCATGCAGGGCCTGGCTGACGGCTACTTCGTCGCCCCCTACTGCATCGCCAACTACCTGGGCGGCGAGAAGCTCAAACCCGTCAAAACCAGCGACGACTCCTTCAAAGCCTCGGTCAACGAGGTGCAGTCGGGCGTCGACCGGCTGCTCAAGATCAACGGCAAGCAGACGGTAGACGAGTTCCACCGCAAGCTCGGCCACATCATGTGGGACAAGTGCGGGATGGCCCGCAACGAAGCGGGCCTGAAGCAGGCCATCGGCGAGATCCGCCAGCTTCGCGAGCAGTTCTGGCAGGACGTGAAGGTGCCCGGCAGCGGCGCCGACGTGAACCAGGAGCTCGAGAAGGCCGGCCGCGTGGCCGACTTCATCGAGCTGGGCGAGCTGATGTGCATCGACGCGCTCGAGCGCCGCGAGTCGTGCGGCGGCCACTTCCGCGAGGAGATGCAGACGTCCGACGGCGAGGCCCAGCGCGACGACGACAAGTACGCCTACGTGGCGGCCTGGGAGTACGCCGGAGCGGGCAAGCCCGAGGCTCTCCACAAAGAGCCGCTCGCCTTCGACAACATCCACCTGGCTCAACGCAGCTACAAGTGAGGACGCGACATGAGTGAAACCCTGAATCTGAAGCTCAAGGTCTGGCGCCAGAAAAACGCGCGCGACGAAGGAAAGCTCGTCGACTACACGCTCGAGGGCGTCTCGACCCACGCCTCGTTTCTCGAGATGCTCGACGTGCTCAACGAGAAGCTCATCAAGCAGGGCGACGAGCCCGTCGCCTTCGACCACGACTGCCGCGAGGGCATCTGCGGCTCGTGCGGCGTTATGATCAACGGCGCGGCGCACGGCGCGCAGCTCGGCACGGCGACGTGCCAGCTCCACATGCGCCACTTCAAGGACGGCGACACGATCGTCGTCGAGCCGTTCCGCGCGCGCGCCTTTCCGGTCGTGAAAGATCTCATGGTCAACCGTACTGCCTTCGACCGCATCATCGCGGCCGGCGGTTTCATCTCGGTGAACACCGGCAGCGCTCCCGAGGCCAACAACCTGCCCGTCGGCCGGGAGACGGCCGAAGCGGCGTTCGACTCGGCGGCGTGCATCGGCTGCGGCGCCTGCGTCGCGGCCTGCAAGAACGCCTCGGCGATGCTCTTCGTGGGCGCCAAGGTCTCGCACCTGGCGCACCTTCCGCAGGGACAGCCCGAGCGGTTCCGCCGCGTGACGGCCATGGTGGCGCAGATGGACTCGGAAAAGTTCGGCTCGTGCACGAACACCGGCGCCTGCGAGGCCGCGTGCCCGAAGGAGATCAAGCTCACGAACATCGCCCAGCTCAATCGCGAGCTGCTCCGCGCGTCGCTTTGCCGATAGCCCGTCAGTAGATCCGGTTGGCGCTCAGCACGTCTTTGAGGCCGGCGATCAGGCGCTCGTCGTACGGCGCGGGCATGAGCTTCGCGATCGCGTCGTAGGCGGCGCGCGGCTCCTGGCCCTCGATCGTCACCGAGCGGTCGTACATGTTCGCCAGCCCCACGACCTGGAAGATCTGCGAGAGCTTCTTCACGCCGGCGGGATAGCCTTTCCCGTCGATGCGCTCCTCATGCAGAAGGATGATGTCCAGCACGTCTTGCGAGACGTATTTTTTCCCCAGAAGCAGGCTCGCGCCGAGGCGCGGGTGCTGCTCGTGCGGAGTGCCCTCGGTCGCGCTCGATGTCGCGGCCGGGCTTTTGCCGAGGTCGTGCATGAGCGCGCCCAGCCCGAGCGCGTTGCAAGTCTCGAGCGGCGCGCCCACGGCGGCGCCCAGGGCGACGGCGATGGCCGCGACGTTCACCGAGTGCTGGTAGACGGTGCGGTCGTACTTGGCGATGGCGATGACGTGCTCGAGGGCCTCGGGGTGCCGCAGGAGGAGCGACACCTGGTTGGCCGCCGCCAGGCGCGTGCGCTCGTAGTTCTCGCGCGGGCGCGGGTCGGCGAACAGCTCCTCGAGCGCCGCGGCCGACTGCCCGGCGATCACGCCGACCCTCGCGTCGAGCGGCGTGCCCGTGCTCTCGAGCGCCGACTTCGCGGCCGAGTCGAGGAAGTCGAAGTAGGCGCCCTTGTCGTTGTCGTCGATGAACACCTGGCGGACGTTCTTCTCCTTGAGCTTCTCGAGGCGCAGCCGCTCGAGCTGGTCGCTGCGCTTGACGTAGAGCAGGTGCTTGCCGGAGATCAGCAGATAGATGTCGAAGGTGAGCGCGACGTCGGGGCGGAGGGTGGCGGTGCGTATCGCGAGCGGTCGCATTGGTGGTTACCCGATCTTTTTCAGCATTCCCGGGATGTCGAGCACGGTACCGGGGGCTCCCGCGCGCGAGGCCTGCATGCCGTAGGGCAGCTCGATCACGTCGCCGAGATCGTCGACGGGCATCGAGAAGATGCCGCTGGCTCCCGTGAGCACCACGGCCCACTTGGGCGCTACGCGACCTTCGTCGAAGTCGGCCGCGACGAGCGAGCTCGGGTCGATGAGCGGCACGAGCGTGCCGCGCGCGCGGATCACTCCGAGCCAGCCTTTGCGCCCCCCGGGCACGGCCATCACGTTCGGCGCGCGAAGCACCTCGGCCACGGCCGCGCAAGGAATCAGCACCTCGCGCCCGGCGACGCGCACCGAGAGATAGAACTGCTCGGAGCCGCTCACGGCGGCCAGGCTCTTCACGCCGGGGCGGGCCGCCGCCATGGCGGGCCTCGGCCTGGACGGCTGCGCCGGTGCCACGGCCGGAGCCGGGCCCGAAGCCGCGCCGACGCCCCCGTGCGGGACGCTCGTCAAAGCCCGAAGCTCGGCGACCTTGTCGTCGATGGCCGGGAGGTCGACCGCGTCCGGCCCCGCCCGGTAGGCGTCGCGGACGGCCTTGAGCGTGGCGGCGCAGTTGACGAGCAGCTTTGCCACCGGCGTCCCCTTCGAGACGCGACCTTCGCGGAGATCGACGAGAAAATCCTCGAGCGCGTGCGAGAAGGCGCTGATGCCGTCGAAGCCGAGCGCCATCGCGTTGCCTTTGATCGTGTGCACGGCCCGGAAAAGCTCGCCCGCCGCGCCCTGGTCGAGCGGGTCGGTCGCGAGCCGTCGCGCGTGCTCGCACACGCGGTTGAAGAGTCCGGCTGCATCGTCGAGAAACGCCTCGGCGAACTGGTCGGCGGCGGCGCGCGCGGCCTCTTC
>JACQAX010000318.1 GCA_016194795.1 Deltaproteobacteria bacterium
GCCGGCGGCCGCGCATAGGCCGATCGGCCCTTGCGCGAAAACGGCGACCGTGTCGCCGATCTGGATGTTGCCGCTCTCGGCGCCCGAGAAGCCCGTGCTCATGATGTCGGGGCACATCAGCACCTGCTCGTCGGTGAGCTCGTCGGGGATCGGCGCGAGGTTCGCCATCGCGTCGGGCACGAGAAGGTACTCGGCCTGGGCCCCGTCGATCGTGTTTCCGAAGCGCCAGCCGCCCATCGGTTTTCCACCGCACTGCGAGCGGTGGTTCTCGAGGCACGAGTCGCATTGCCCGCAGGGAGTGATCGCGCCGGCGATGACGCGTTGACCGAGCTTGTACCCCGTGACGCCGGGGCCGAGCTCCTCGATCACGCCGACCGGCTCGTGGCCGAGCGTGAGGCCCGCCTTGACCGGGTACTCGCCTTTGAGAATATGGACATCGGTTCCACAGATCGTCGTCGTCGTGATGCGCATGAGCGCTTCGCCGTAGCCGGGTTTGGGCACCGGCTTTTCGACGAGGGCGATCTTGCCGGGGCTCAGAAACGTCAGGGCCTTCATAGTCATCGGTGTGGTTGTCATGGGTCATCAAAGAGCAACGAGCGTGCCAGGAGCTTTCGTGCGTGCGGGATTCCGGGCAGAGGCTAGCCTGCCCCTTCCGTGGGGTAAAATGGCTCATCGGACGGCGTTGGCGGAGGCGCCGGCATGCCGTTTGCTGAAGAGGTTCGCCACAGACAACCCCTCACAAGGAGAGAGCCTCTATATGAAGAATCTCATGGCCAGCCCGTTTCGCGACCTCAACCGCATGCAGCGCCAATTCGACGACCTGTTCGGCGAGAGCGCGAGCTTCCAGCCGTCAGTCGACGTCGAGGAGAAAGACAACCACTACCTCCTGCGTTTCGACATGCCCGGGGTGAAAAAAGGCGACATCAAGATCGAGCTGCAGGACAACGTGTTGACGATCTCGGGCGAACGCCGGGACGAGCGCGAGGAAAAAGACAAGGATCGCACGATTCGCAGCGAGCGCTTCTACGGCGTCTTTCAGCGGAGCTTTACGCTGCCGCCGGGGATCAAGGCCGAGCAGCTCGAGGCCGATTACCGCGACGGCGTGCTCCACGTCGCCGTGCCGAAGATCGAAGTCGCCACGAGTCAGCAGATCAAGATCGGCGAGGGCAAGGCCGGCTTCTGGGACAAGCTTCTCGGGCGCGACGGCAAAAAAGACAAAGCGGCTTAGCTCAGGCGGCTAGGAAGGCTTTTCCATTTTGAATTTTCCAAGCTCCTTGAGGCGCTTGAGCGTGGCGGGCTGGTTGTCGATGATCCACTGGTCGTTGTAAAGCTCGCGGTACGCGAGCTCGAAATAAGTCTGGGCTTCGACCGTGCGTTTGAGCGCGTGGAGGCACTCGGCCAGCTCCTCGAAAAGCCGCCCGTCCTTCGGGTCGCCGGCGCCGAGCTCCGCCAGCAGCGCGTTCTGCATGGCCAAGGCCTCGTCCGTTCGTCCCATGACTCGGAGCAGCTTGCCGATCGACCACTTCGTAACGAAGATCTCGCGCCGGGCGTCGGGCTGCGTCGTGAAATGGTCGAGCGACTTCTGAAAAATCTTCACGGCGGCTTCGTACTGGCGCAGGTCGAAAAGCTTCCAGCCAAGCGACGTGTAGAGGCCGCCGAGCCAGCGCTTCGCGTCGGCCTGCTGGGATTTTTCGGCCAGCGTGATGGCTCGTTCGATCCACCCCTGCTGCGCCTTCTGCGGCTCGACAACGGCCAGCATCAAGGCCGCTTCGACGGCCAGCGAGTCGGCCGACGAGCTGGTGGCAAGCGTCCACGCTTCGGCGAAGCGCGAGCGCGCCTGCGAGGGGGTCTTCTCTTGGATATGTGCGCGGCCCTCTTCGAGAAGCCGCTGGATGGTCACCGTGGGCGACGATTGATCAGTCATGATGGTAACGACTACCACGTTTCTGGCGCGGACTCTGCAATATCCGGTTTTTATCAGGAGACGCGGCAATATGCGACTGACCAGCTCGACCTTCCAGATGAACGGTGAAATTCCGAAGCGCCATAGCGGCGAAGGCGACGACCTCTCACCGCCGCTCGAGTGGTCCGACATTCCGGGCGGGACGCGCGAGTTCGCGATCATCTGCGAGGATCCGGATGCGCCGGTGCGGGCTGGCAAAGAGCACCCCTTCGTGCACTGGACGATTTACAATCTTTCGCCGAACGTCTCCTCGCTTCCCGAAGGGCTGCCTGCCTTCGAGCGCATGGAGCTTCCGGTGCGAGCCGACCAGGGGATCAACTCGATGGGAAACGTCGGCTACAACGGGCCGATGCCCCCGGAAGGGCACGGTGTGCACCATTACCGGTTCACGCTCTATGCGCTCGATATCGAGCTCGCCTTGCCACCCCGTGCCAGAAAAGAAGAGCTCGTTCAAGCGATGAGCGGGCACGTGCTGGCCATCGGCAAGCTCGTCGGGACGTATGAGCGGCTGGCGGGCGGCGAAAGGAGGACGGCATGAGGGCTTCTTCGGGCAGTGACTACGGGATGCGGTACCTGTCGCCGGTGGCGCGCCTGCTGCTGGCGTTCATCTTCATCACGGCGGGGCTTTCGAAAGTCTCGGGGTGGTACGAAACCTCGTTGTACATGGTGTCGAAAGGGATGCGGGGGATCCCGTTTTTTCTCACGGCTGCCATCGTGATCGAGCTCGTCTGCGGCGTTGCGCTCCTCATCGGCTATCGCGTGCGGGCGGCCGCGCTCATCCTGTTCGCGTACCTGATCCCGGTGTCGCTCGTGTTTCATGACTTCTGGAGCTTCAACGGGATGGAGGCACAAAACCAGCTCATCCACTTCATGAAGAACGTGGCGATCATGGGCGGGCTGCTCACGACGGTGGTCCACGGCGCGGGGGCCTATAGCCTGGATGCGCGCCACGTCTCGCACGATCGTGACCGCGACGACGTCATCGATGAGGACGACGTCATTCGCAAAGCGGGTTAAGCCACCCTACCGAAAGCGCGCTCGAAGCGCCTTCGCGATGAGCTCAGCGCCGAGCGGCGTCGGGTGGCAGCCATCCGCGATCAGCTCTTCGTTGAAGTAGCGGCCTCGCTGGTGCTCGAACTCGTCGAATATTTTCGGAAGGTCGACCAGCTCGGCCCCGTGGCGGAGGGCGACGCGCCGGATTCGCTCGTTGATGCTGAGGCGGGCGCCCAGGTTGCCGATCATGTTCTCGCGCGAGCGGGCATAGGCCGCTTCAGCCTCGAGAGGGCGCCCCAGCTCGTCAAGGCAGGTGGCCTCGAGGTAGCTCAGGATCGGCGGCTCCGGGTCTTTGGCTTGAGCCGCGCGCAGCACCTTGAGCGCGCCCTCGCAGTCGCGCCGGGCGACGAGCTCCGCGCCCCGGGCAACGGCCGCTCGCACCTCGTCGCGGTATTGCGCGATGAACGATTCGGGCTGGGGGTGGCGCCAGGCGGGCGAGAGCTTGTAGCTGAAGGGCACCGCCATGAGAATGACCCGCACCCCGTGCGCGCGAGCGAAAGTCACGATCTCCGAAAGACGAGCCTCGAACGTGTCGAGAAAACGCTTTTTCGTCTCATGCCAGGCGCTCCCGTCGAAAGGGGCATAACGCTCGGCCGGGTGTTTCAGGGCGTAATCCGCTCCGGTCAGCTCGAAGTCGACGTGAAAGCCTGGGCCGAAGCGCCGAAGCTGGTCCTGGTGCCGGCCCACGAACGAAAGCCAGACGGCCATCGCCGCCGAGACGAGGCGGCTTTCGGCGAGGGCGCGCAGCGTGCTCAAGGCCCAAGGGGCCATCGACGGCTGACCGGGCGCCGACCATCTGATCCACTCGTTGTTGCCCGCCAGCACCACCAGCGTGTGCGGTCGAAACTCGAGCACCACTCTCTGGGCCAGGGGCACGAGGTCACCCGAGCTCCACGACACCTGGGCCGC
>JACQAX010000325.1 GCA_016194795.1 Deltaproteobacteria bacterium
CCCGCCGACGATCTTGAGAACGCAGCCGGCGTGCGACGCGCCGGTCATGAAGTTCAGCACGTGCGCGACGAGCCCTTTGAGCTCGGCGGTGACGCCGTAGCGCGGGGCGAGCGCGGCGCACCCCTGCTGGCGCACGGGATCGTGCACGAAAACCATCGCCTCGCGATCGGAAACGACGTGCAGCACGTCGTCGCAGTCGCGGCGGCCGACGCCGAAGTCCGTGATCTCGATGACCTTGGACCGCGTCGTTTCCGAGCTCATTTCCGCCTCAGGAAATCGTCGGAGTGGTGGAGAAAGCTGGTCACCGGCACGACGAGCGCCGAGTCGGCCAGCTTGGAATACTGCTTGCCGCAGTCCTCGAAGACGAGCTGCGCGCCTTGCCAGCCGCGAACCGCCTCGACCACCGCGCTGTCGGGCTCGCCGAAGACCAGGATCGACACCTTCCGGTCGCGATACCGGACCCGCAAGGCTTGAAACCCGGAGCCGAAGCTCGCGAGCGCGAGGCCGCGCTCTTCGAACGCGGCGATCGTCGGGTCGAGCACCGTGACCTTCGGCCACGCCGACGCGCCAAGCTCGCGAGCGACGCGATCGAGCGAGCCGGCGCCCGTGATGCAGGCGACGGTCGGCACTCGAATGCTCGGCTTCGCGCCCCAGAACGCCTTCAGCCTGGGCAGGTCGCTCTCGGCCGCGCAGACGATGCGCAAGCCCGTTTCCAGGCTGGCGGCGTCGGGCGCGCACGCGAAGCCGGCGGTGAAGCCGGCAAGGTCGCGCGACGAAACCTTCGAGGCCCGGTTGCCCACGAGCGTCTTGAGCTTGGTGCGAAGCTCGTCACCCCTCTCGAGCAGGGTCGCGAACGAGGGTTTCTCGACGTAGTCGCTCGCTCCGGCCCGAACGCAGCTTACCGCCAGCTCGGTGTCTTCGCGCGAAACCGAGCTCAGCATGAGAACCGGCGGATGCCCGGCCGCGTAGTTGCGCTCGAGATATTCGAGACCGCCCTGCTCGGGCATGTGGATATCGAGCGTCATCACGTCGACCGCGTGCTTGCGCAGGGCCTCGGCGGCCTCGAAACCGTTCTTGGCGACCGCCACGACGTTGAAGCCGTGCTCGGCCGTCAGGGCCCTTCTGAGCAAGGTGAGGATCGTGATCGAGTCGTCGACACAAAGCACGTTGATCGGCCGCGCGGCCGGAACGGGGGCCTCCGGCCTGGCGACCGCCGTCGCTCCCTCTTTCGGCTTCGGCGTCTTCGCCATGACGAGCGAGGCTTTCTTCACGAACACCGACGGGCCGAGCGCCCGCACGGGGAGCGCGAGCCCGGTCAGGCTTTCGGAAAGGCCGGTGCAGAGCAGCCCCTCGGGGGTCAGGCGCCGGAGCAGCGACGAGACCACCGTCTTGATCTGCCTGACGTCGAAATAGATGAATACGTTGCGACAAAAGATGAGGTCGAACTCCGCGCAGCCCGCCGGGTCGCGGGCGTCGAACAGGCTGCCCACCTCGAAGCGGCAGCGGCCGCGAAACTCATTCTTGATCCGCGCGAACTCCGCGATGTCGCCATTGCCGCGCGACCAGGCGCCGGCGAGGTAATGAGCCGGGATCTCCTTGATCTCGTTCCACGCGTAAACCCCGTTGCGGGCCAGCTCGACCGACTCGGCGTCGACGTCCGTTCCGATGATCTCGTAGTCGACGTCGGGGGCGTTCGCGGCCAGGTAGTGGCCGAGAAACATCGCGAGCGAGTAGGCTTCCTGTCCGCTGCTGCACGCGGCCGACCAGACGCGAAGCGTTTTCCGTCCCGCGGCGCGAAGAATGGGAAGGTAGCGAGGCAGGAAGTCGCTCGCGAGATACTCGAACTGCGTGTACTCGCGAAAAAAGAACGTGTGGTGCGTCGTGATGAGGGTCACGAGCGCGTCGGTCTCGGTATGGGCGTTCTCACGCAGGTACGCCAGGTACTCGTCCGGCCCGCCGAGCCCGAGCACGATGAAGCGCTTCATGAGCCTTGAAGCGATCATGTCGAATTGTTTCTGCCCCAGCTGGATTCCGGTACGGCGGTGCACGAGGTGCGCCACCTCCCGGACCAGCTCAGGGTGCCGGAGCCCGGTGACTTCGAGCGCCGGCCTGGTGAATGCCTTCTTCACCTCATTTGTCCGAGAAGCGGCTGTCGTCTTCAGCGGGCACTTCGGATCCGACCACTCTCTTCAACCGGGGCGCGCCACCGCTGAAGGCCGGCGGCTGGAGCACGGCGGCTTTGAACTGCACGACGTTGCCCCCCGTCGCCGTCGGTGCCGCGTGGGTCGCGGGCCGGGCCGTCGTCCTCGACGCGTGGGCGCCGGTTTCCTCGCCCGAGGCTCCGCCGCGAACGACTCGGGCCAACGTGGTCACGACCCCCATCAGCGAGTCCGACTGCGCCGACAGGGCCGCCGCCGAAGCAGCCGCCTGCTGCGACGTCGCCGCGTTCTCGTGGGTGACCTGGTCGAGCTGGCCCATGGCTTTCGTGATTTCCGAGATGCCCTGGCTCTGCTCTTCAGAGGCCGTCGAGATCTCGCCGACGAGCGTGTTCACCTCGCCGACGTTGCGCACGACCTCCTCGAGCACATCGCCGCACTGGCGCGCCACCTTGGTTCCGGTCTCGACTTTGGCTTTGCCTTCGACGACGAGCTGCTCGACCTTGCGGCGGGTCTCGGTGACGATCGACTCGACCTTCTGGATGCTGCCATCGAGCATGTCGGCGATCTCTTTGCGCCAGGTTGCCGACTTCCTCGGCGACGACGGCGAAGCCCTTGCCGTGCTCGCCCGCGCGGGCGGCCTCGACCGAGGCGTTGAACGACAGGAGCTGCGTCTTGAAGACGATGTCGTTGATGACCTTCGTCTTCGTGCCGATCTCGGTGATCACCTTCACGATCTCGGTGATCTGGCGGTTGCTTTCCTCGATATGGGTCATGATGCGGTTGTTGCTCGCGTCGATCTCGCCGATGGCCGAGACCATCTGCTCGACGGCGTGCTTGCCCTTGGTGGCCACCGAGTGGCTGGCCAGCGCCGACTCACGCGAGTTGACGGCGTTCTCAGCCGACTTCTTGGTCATCGCGCTGAGCTCCTCGATCGAGCTTGCCGTTTCCTGCAGCGCCGAGGCCTGCTCAGTGGCGCCTTGCGCGAGGTTCTGCGAGGCCGAGCTGATGTTCTGCGCGGCGGCGCGCACCTGCACCGCCTCTTCGTTGAGCTCGCCGATCACGCGCTCGAAGCTCAGGCTCACGCCGCGGACGATCCAGAAGCCGAACAGCGCGCCCATCGCGAGCAGCAGCACGGCGGCCGCGATCAGGCGGAAGTTGGCGTCCATCGCCGAGTCGCGCAGCGGAACCTGCACCGCCGCGTACCAGCCGCGGCTGGGATAGGACGAGTAGCCCTTCGACGGAGCGAAGGCCTCGAGCACCGCGCCGGAGAACGTCGCGCTGCGATACTCGGTTTCACGAAGCGTCGAAGCGGTCGCCGCCGAGGCTTTCTGCGACTCGAAGTTCTCGCGGGTCTTCTTCAGCTCGAACTCGGCGCCCTGCGGGTGCAGGAGATACTGCCCCTTGGCATCGACGATGAACGGAAAGACCTCCTTGATGCGATCGGACTTCATCTTGGCCGTCTCTTCTTTCGTGATCGCCTCGACCACGTCGGCCCAGCTCATGCGATTGGTCCAGACTCCGAGAAGGGCGTTCGTCTTCTTGTCGCGGATCGGAGCCGTGAAGTTCATCACGCGGCCCGTTCCGCCCAGCGCCTTGGCCACGTCGCTGTCGACATGCAGGTCCTCGACGAAAGAGTTGCCCGCCTTCACTTCGCCGCTGGCGGCGGCCTTGAACCACGGCTCCGCGGAGTAGTCCTTGCCGTTCATGAAGCTGACGTCGATGGGCTTGCCGTTCTTGTCGACGCCGTTGACGGCCACCACCTTGCCTCTGGCGTTGGTGACGATCATGAGATCGTAGATCGGGGCATAGGCTGCCATCATGTCGGCCATGAAGTCGACGATGCGATCGTGGCTGCCGCTGCGCGCGGGCTCGGAGAGCGCGAAGGCCTGCACGTCGCCGTAGCGCTCGAAGAGATTGCGGTCGATCTTGTCGATGAGCGACTCGGTCGCGGCCCGGACCTGGGCCTCCTTGCCGTTTCGAAGCGCGTCACTGCTTTGGCCCGCCATCACGGCGAACAGGCCGAGCGCGACGACGCTCACCAGACCGAGGACACCGAGCAACTTCACTTTGATCGAAAGATTTTTGAACATGTTATTGTCTCCAGTATCAATAGAATGAATTAAGCGGTTTTAGCCTGAGGCGCCTGCTGCGCTTCGCGCGCGGCGACCAGGTCTTCGACGTCCAAGGCCTTGGCGAGATCGAGCAGCAGGACGAGCCTTTCGCCCTGCTTCGAGACCCCGGTGATGTACGCGGTGTTCTTGTTGCTCGCGATGTCGGGCTTCGGCTGGATGTCCTGATCCGAGATCGACAGTACGGCGTTGATCGAGTTGACCACGATGCCGAGCGAGATCGGCGAGAGGTCGCAGACGATCACCGCCGAGCGGCTCGTGAGCTCGGCCTTCAGGCCGAACTTCGTGCGCAGGTCGATGATCGAGATGACCTGCCCCCGCAGGTTCATGATGCCCAGGAAGTGGCTGGGGGTGTGTGGCACCGGCGTGATCTCGGGCACCGCGATCACCTCCCGCACCGCCAGCAGCGGTACGGCGTACGACTCCCCGCCAAGGCTGAAACACAGGTACTTCTTCGTTCCGGCATTGTTATGCTTGTTTTGGATTCCGCTGCTCATGCTACCCCTCGTGTTTGCCCCGCGCCACCCAGCGCGGACTTGTGTTGTACCAACTCGATCAAATCAAGGATCAGCGCCGCTTTGCCGTCGCCGAGAATCGCCGCGCCGGTGATGCCGCGCGAGTAATGGATCTCGCGGCCCAGCTGCTTGATGACCACCTGCTGCTGCCCGAGAATGCGGTCGACCAGGATGCCGAACGGCCGCTCGGCCGTGTTGGCGATCACGACCGTGAGCTCGGACGGGGGTTTCTCGACCCCCTGCCGGCCGAGCAGCCGGCCCAGCCGATGCATCGGCAAGGTCACGCCGCGCAGATCGAGCACCTCGCTCGTGCCCGACATCGTGTAGACGTCGCTCGCCGAAGGCTGCACCGACTCGAAAACCTGGCTGAGCGGGATGATGTAGCGCTCGTCGCCGATGCGCACGACCATGCCGTCGACGATCGCGAGCGTGAGCGGAAGGAGCAGGCGCACGCAGGTGCCGCGGCCGACCTTCGAATCGAGCTGAACCTCGCCGTGCATGAGCGTTTCGACGTTGTTCTTCACCACGTCCATTCCCACGCCGCGCCCCGACACCTCGCTCACCTCGGTCTTGGTCGAGAAGCCGGGCAGGAAGATGAGATTCTGCGACTCCGTCTCGCTCATCTGGCGGTCGGCGCTGATCAGGCCCTTCTGGATGGCCTTGGCGCGGATCTTCTCGCCGTTCAGTCCGTGGCCGTCGTCGCTCACCTCGATGACGATCTTTCCGCCCATGTGGTAAGCCCGGAGCTGGACGAGGCCGCATCTCGGCTTGCCGGCGGCGGCGCGCTCGTCCGGGGTCTCGAGGCCGTGGTCGATGGCGTTGCGGATCATGTGCACGAGCGGGTCGCCCAGGTTCTCGAGCACGGTCTTGTCGAGCTCGGTCTCCTCGCCGCTGAACTTGATTTCGACCTCCTTGCCGAGCGCGGCCGAGGTGTCGCGCACCACGCGCTGCATGCGCTGGAAGGTCTGCTTGAGCGGGACCATGCGAAGGCCCATCGAAAGCTCTTGGATCTCTTTCGTGATCTTCGCCAGCTGGGAGATCGTGCCCTGGACGAGGGGGATCGCGACCTGCGCGCGTTGCTCATTGAGCACGGTCTGGTGGATGACGAGCTCGCCCACGTTGTTGAGCAGGCGCTCAAGCCGGCTGAGGCTCACGCGGATGCTTTCGTCCTGCGACGTCGCGCCCACCTTTTTCTGCGGCTCGGATTGGGAAAGCCTCGTGTGCTCGCTTTCGGCGAGCGCGGCGGCGACCGGAGCCGGCACCAGCGCCGGGGCGGGCGCAGCCGGCGCAGGGGTAGCCAAGGTCGGGGCCGGCGCGGCCGAAGGCGCGGGGGCGATGGCCGGAATACCGGCGGTGGCGGGATCGGCGATGCGTGCCTTCAGCTCGTCGATCAGGGCGCTGCTCGGGAAACGGGCCTCGAGATCGCCTTTGAGACCTTTGACGATCTCGACGAGCCTGGCGGTGCACCGCAGCAGAAGCCCGATGGCTTGGGCGGCGGGCGTCTTTCTTCTGCGTCCATGTCCTGGTCTGCGATGTGGGAAGACAAAGAACGTTTCGGCAGCCGTTACAATTTCTTGAAGATTTAACAAAACCGGGAGAAACTTCATCGTTACAACAACTTCAAGGGGGATACATGGGCCGTACGCTGCAGATGTCGCTGTTTGTGTTGGGGATCATGGCCGTTACGTTCGCGCCGGTCGCCCAGGCAAAAGAAACCAGCTGTGCCAAGGCGAAGGTCGTCTCGGGGACGACCTGCCAGAGCCTGGTCGTTAAATTCGATTTGAGCGGCTGCGGCGCCAAACCCAACGAGGCTCAGAGGCGCACAAGGCCACAGCCACGCTGACCACCGAAAATTCCGTTTACGTCGCCAACCTCCGGCATGAAGAGAACTGGGGCGAGGGCTACTGGGCCGTCGGCAGCGTCAAGCGCCGCTCGCGCGGCAGCTCCGAGCCTGCGCAAGCCGCCGCCAAGCCCGCGGCCGCCGCTCCGGTCGTGACGCCCGCGGCCGCCCTCAACGGCGTCTCGTTCTCGGGCCTGCTCGACGTTTACTACGCCTACAACTTCAACCGCCCGGCGCCGACCACTCCCCCCGCGTCGACCAGCGTCGGCACCGCCGGTTTACCGCCAGGGAACACGAACCTTCGTTATTATGACCAGTACCACAACCAGATCGCGCTGAGCCTCGCCGAGCTCGAGGTCAAGCGCTCCGGCACGGAGGTCAGCTTCCTCATCGACCTCGACTTCGGCCACGCCGCCGACATCAATGCCGCGGCCAACCTCGGCACGAGCACGCAGGTGATCGACGAGGTCTCGAAGCACG
>JACQAX010000326.1 GCA_016194795.1 Deltaproteobacteria bacterium
ACCTCGGCGTGGGCCTCATGGCCACGATCGCCGTGGGCGCCCATCTTTTCGAGCGGACCGCGCCGAGCCATCTTCCGCTCGACGTGCTGCTGGGGCTTTGCTTCGCGCTCTTCGTCTGGCTTGCCGTGCGCCGCGAGGCGGACGAGCGGCGGCTGGCCGCGAGCGAGCTGCTCCACCGCTCGATCCTCGAGAGCATGGGCGACGGGGTTTTCGTTCTCAACTCGCACGGGATCATCACGGCGTGCAACCGCGCCGCCGCTCACATTCTCGGCTTCGAGCAGAACGAGCTCGTGGGGAAGCCTCTCGGCTGGGCCGACGCCGGCCGGGTCACGACCGAAGGCGACACCGTCGACGCTCAGAACGGCCCCTCGCTTCGCACGCTCCGCACCGGTCAGGCGTTCAGCGAGGAGATCGTCGGAGTGCGCCTCAAACACACCGGAGAGCTGCGCTGGCTCTCGATCAGCTCCCGCCCGCTGGTGGGCCCCAACCGCGACACCGCAGCCGTGGTCGCGACTTTCACCGACGTCACCGAGCAGCGGGCCGCCGAGGACTTCGTCACTCAGCAGCGCGTGAAGCTCGTGACCGCCTCGAAAATGTCGGCCTTGGGCGAGATGGCCACGGCCCTGGGCCACGAGATCAACAACCCGCTCGCGATCATCCACGGCAAGGCCGGTCAGCTGCGCGAGATGGCCGAGCTCGGCGACATCGACCCGGCCCTCGTCGCCAAGCAGGCCGAGCGCATCGAGGCCACCGCCAACCGGATCGCCAAGATCGTCAGGTCGCTGCGCACCTTCGCGCGCGACGGCGCCGGCGACGACTTCGTGGCCACCCCCATCCGCTCGATCATCGAGGAAACGCTGGAGCTTTGCCAGGAACGCCTCCACAAAGAAAACATCAAGCTGCTCGTGGACCCGTTCCCCGACACCCTGACGGCCGAGTGCCGTCCGACCCAGATCGCCCAGGTGCTTCTGAATCTCATGATGAACGCCCGCGATGCCGTGGGCGCGCAGCCCGAGCGCTGGATCCGAGTCACCGTCACGAGCGCGGCCGGCGCGATCGTGATCGCGGTAAGCGACTCGGGGCCCGGTATTCCGCCAGAGGTCCGCGACCGCATCTTCGACCCCTTTTTCACGACTAAAGAAGTCGGCAAAGGCACGGGTCTGGGCCTGAGCGTCTCGCGCGGCGTGATGCGTGGGCACAATGGTTCACTCTCGCTCGATACTTCGAGCCCGAACACGCGCTTTCTGATACAATTTCCACAAGACCAGTCGTCTACCACCCAAAAGAAAGAGGCCGCATGAGCTCCCTCAAAAACCCGGAACGCAAATTCATCCACGACATCTCGAGCCCTCTCGGCGTTGTTTACGGGATGGTCGAAACGGTGCTCGAGGGTTTGAAGACCGGCGGCGGACGCCCCGAGGACATCCAGAAGCTCGAGAAGGCGCTCCGTTCCCTCAATAAGGTGACCGACCTGATCCACACGCGCCGCGAAGAGATCGTCTCGACGATGCAGCCCACCGAAGAGCCGGCCTCAGGCGAGTCGAGCGCGGCCTAGTCTTCCGGCGGCGAGGGCTCAGCCCGTCTTGTCTGAGCGACCGAGGCTCGGACGCAGGCGCGAGTCATGGCGAGCTTCGCTCGTCTGGCGGTGGCGACGGCGATGGCGGCGGCCACGACGGCGTGACGGCTTCTCGGGCTTCTCGTCGTACATGCTCGCGATCACGCGCTTGTAGCCGGTCGGGATCGGGAGCGCGATCGACGAGCCCACGCGCAGGTTGTTGGCGTGGAGATCGAACTGGTTGAGCTCGCGGATCGGCTGACCTTCGATGTTGTAGCGCTTGGCGACTTTTTGGATGTTGTCGCCCTTGCGAACCTTGTACTGCATGAACACGACGCGCCGGTCGAAGCTCTCGTCGTTGTAGGTCGCGAGAAAGCGGTCTTTCACCGAGAGCGGCAGCCGGATGCGATACGTCTTCATCGTCGGCGGCGTGCACCAGCGCAGCAGCTCGGGGTTGAGCACCTTGATCGTCGAAAACGGCAGCCCCGAAGCCTTCGAGAGCGCGAAAAGATCGGCGGGCCCTTTGATCTCGAACTCGATGATCTGCTCGTTCGGGTTGGCCACCATATAGATCGACGGCGTCATCGTGGGGTTCGGCGTGCCCGACACGGCCGCCGCATCCGGCGTCTCGTCCTCGTCGTCGTCGCTGCTCGCGACCTCGTCGCCCTTGTCGGCCGGGTCATCCGAAACCTCGTCCTTGGCCAGCGACTCGCCGAGCTCCTTGGGAGTCAGCTCGTCATCCGCCACCGTGGCCTTGTCGTCACTGGCCAGCAGCGTCGGGTTCTTCTCGCCCTTCCCGTTGAACGGGTTGACGAAGCCGAACTGCTCCGGGTTTTTCGTGATGATCGCCGCGGCGATGATCTTCGGCACGTAGTCGCGCGTCTCGCGCTTGAAGAACTTGTGGCGGGCGATCTCCCAGAAATCGCTCGAACGGTACTTGGCGATCGCGCGACGGACTTTGTTCTCTCCGGCGTTATAGCCGGCCGCCGCCAGCTCCCAGCTGCCGAACTCCTGATAGAGCTCCTTGAGATAAGCGACGGCGGCGAGCGTGCTCTTGCGAGTGTCGCGGCGCTCGTCGAGCCAGTAGTCGACCGTGAGGCCGTAACGCTGGCCGGTCTGGCGGATGAACTGCCAGGGGCCCACGGCCCGGGCGCGCGAGCGCGCCGAATTGTTGAAGCCGCTCTCGATCATGGCCAGATAGACGAGGTCCTGGGGCATGTTGTGCTGCTTGAGGACCTTCGAGATGGTCGGGATGAAATAGCGGCCCCGCTGGAGGTATTTGTCGAAATATTTTCGGCCCTTGCCGGTGAAGTACGTGAGCCAATGCTCGACGGAGGGGTTGACGACCACGGGGTAGTCGAACTTCGAGTTCTTCAGGCGCTGGCCCCAGACTTCGACCTGCCCCGTCGAAACGACGGGCTGGACGGAGCGCGAGCCGCGCGAGGGCTCACTGGCGACGACCAGCGGCGGCGCGCCGTTGGCCTCGCGAATGATCGCTCCGACGGCGCCCCCTTCCGGCTTCACGCCATGGGTCGCGCAGCCGCCGAGCATCGTGAACGCGGCGCTCGCCAAAGCAAGTAACGGGAGCTTCAGGAGCTGCGTATGTTTCTCACGTCCGTCCATGGAGTGAACCTCTCTCAAATGACATTGTTTTTCACTAGATATCGGATGAACTTGCTCGTGCCCGTGCGGGAGATCGGCTCGATCTCATAAGTTTAAGAAGAGACGGCTGCACTGTCAAACGATTCAACAGCACTAGGAAATTATTTATCGCCGTCCACCGCGTCGATCAGCAAGGGCTTGCGCCCTTTCTCGGCCTCGCCACCGGGCACGAGAGCGCCGGCTTGCGACATCGGCATGAGCTTGAGCGGGTTGTCGAGGTCGATGGTGGCCGTCGGCGCGTTGCCCGGCAACTCTCCCCCACCGTGGCCCTCGACCTTCTTGCGGGTCGTATCGAACTCGCTCATGATCCGCTCGATGGTGGCGACCTCTGAAACCTGCCCGTAGCCGTTGATCGACCAGGCCTGAACGGGCCCCGAGCGCGCCACCGCCTCGGCGTTGGCCGCCGGCGAGCGACTGCCGATCTCGGCATGGAAACCGAACGTCGGATCGAGCTGGACGTCCTGGACCTCGACCGGCGACTGTTCGCTCGAAAGCGCGGTCAACCCGATCCACTTCGTAAGCAGCTCGCCGTACGCGCGCGAGAACGCGCCGGTATGCTCCTGCTGGATGCGCTCGGCGAGGAAGATGCTCTCGAGGTGCCCCTGCATCTCACGCCCGGCCCACGCCGTGTTGCGATGGTGGTAGACCCACTCGAAGAGATCGCTCGAGCCCGGCGTCTCGACGATGTCGCCTTTGACGGGAGCACGAACGCCCACGGCGACGATCGCGCGGCCGCCGGCCGAAACGGGACGGACCTCATAGCGGAAAAAACCGCGGAAAACGCCTTCCCAGTGGTCGAGCTCCTGGGTTTCGGGCAAGCGGTACTGATTGGCGTAAATTCGATTCATCACGTTGCGCGCCAGCGTGTGGAGGTAGTCGCGCGGCGGCAGCGGCAACGGGAAATTCGTCTTCACGCGAAAGCTCTCGTCGATGGCGATCCGGTCGCCCACGGTCGCGGCATCCGAGGCGATCCCCCGCCGCGCCTCGCCCGTCGCGACGACCAGCAGCTGGTTGCGCGTCGCTCGCGCGATGTCGATCTTGTAGTAGTGCGTGAGCGAGCCGAGCACGTCGGGCACCCGCCCGAGCGCGCGCGTGTAGGTCGACGACTCGCTCCGCAGCACGCGCTCGGCGCGCACGAATAGGTCGAGCGCCATCATCAGCTCGACTCGAAACGGATCGGCCCTGGTCGCGGTGCCGCGCTCGAAGGTTTCGGCGCTCGCCGTCTTCGGACGAGCCAGCTCCGCGGACGCCGCCGTGGCCACCACGCGCTCGGAGCTCGCGACGCTGGCATCCGCCACGACCTTCACCAGAAATGGGAAGAGCGGCAGAACGAAGAAAAAGAAAATGATTTGATTCAGGGTGCGCCAGGAGCCGCGCGACCCTAAGGACAACCCCCGCATGCGACATTGGAGGATGCAAACAGAAGGCCTGTTTTCTTAACAGTTTTAAGCCTGTAAGCCATTAATATTAAATGCTTTATTTCAAGCAGTGGAAGCGCTCGCTTCCAAAGTGTGCTTATTTTTTCGACGCTGGCCAACTCTTCGACATTACGACGCGTCGCATTGTAACTTTTCCTATATTTCCGACCTGGCTTTTCAAGTTATTTTTATACGATTCAAAAATCCAAATCCTGAAATTTATCTAAACGCGCAGCGTTATTCTTGTCGGAGACCGACTTCCTAGAACACTAAAAAACAAACAGATTTTATGAACGCAACGCATCAATTTTGCTGGCACCCTACTTGCTCAATGGCCGGCTGTCACCACCGGACGTTCAGCCTAGGGGTTGCCAAAAGAAGTATCAGGAAGGTGAAGTACACGGGCTGAAGCGGTGCGACAAGGAACTCACACACTTTGGGGGATTTGGTTCATGGGCCAAAAGGCATTGATCGAACCAGCACGTCTTACGGGAAGTAAGCAGTACACGAAAGCAGCCGCACTCGTCCTCGGCATCCACCTCGCTTTCGCCATTTGCAGCTCTGGTGCGCAGGCATCGTTCGCGGGAACGGATCTCGCGAAAAACATTGCCAACATTTTCAGCCACACCACCGGCTTCCATTCCATCAACTCCCAAATCGACTTCAACTCGCTCCTCGACAAGGCTGATGCCGCCGTCAACGGAAAGACTCCCGCGTTCCGCGGCCTCTTCGACGACGGCGCCGTGAAATTCGACGCCCAGCGCGCCACGGCCGACAGCTACTCGACGACGATCAAGTTCGTGCAGAAGTACAACGGCCTCGAAGTGGTCGGCAACGAAGCCATCGTCCACTTCGACCGCGCCGGCGAGATCCACGACGTCAGCGGCGAAGCGTTGAAGACGACGCTCTCCGTTGAACCGACGGTGTCGCTCGACGAAGCGCATCGCATTCTCGATGCGCGCTACGGCCAGCATGTCACGCTCAGCGACCCGAGCGAGCTCAAGGTCCTGAAAGACTTCGGCGGCAAGACGCACCTCGTGTACTACATGCTCACCCGTTCGACGGCGACGCATGAAGGCCAGGAAGTGTTCCTCGACGCCCACGACGGCCAGGTCGTGCTCGAGTTCGGCCGTGCTCTCGACGCTGCCAAGGGCAGCCGCACCGTTTACAGCGCGGACACCGACCGGGCCCACGAGCACGTCGATGCCCGCGGCTATCCGACGGACATCAACGCCACCTGGTACGACAAGGTCATCGAGGACGGCGAGCGCGCCGACCAGGTCGACCGCAGCGCCCTCAACGCGTATCGCAGCGCGGGCATCGTGTACTCGTACTATCTGGATAACTTCAACCGCAAGTCGTACGACGACCGTGACTCACGCCTCGTGAACGTCGTCCACATGGGCCTCAAGATGAACAACGCGTTCTGGACGAACGAGTACAAGCTCATGGCCTACGGCGATGGCGACGGCGAGCGTCTCACCGACCTCACCTACGGCCTGGACGTCGCCGCCCACGAGCTCACGCACGGCGTGACCGCGTCGACGGCGAAGCTGGTTTACGCCGCCGAGTCGGGTGCTCTCAACGAGTCGTACTCCGACTTCTTCGGCAAGATGGTCGACTACGGCGACTGGGACATCGGCGCGCGCATCATGGCGCCGAAGTGGGGCCGCCGCGCTCTCCGCAACATGGAGAACCCGAGCGAGTTCAAGCAGCCTAACGAAAAGGGCGGCAAGTACTGGGTGTCGACGACGCCTCCGTGCTCGGGCGCCAACGACCGTTGCGGTGTCCACACCAACAGCGGCGTGCCGAACCGGGCCGCGGTGCTGATCACCAAGGCTCTGGGCAAAGAGAAGACCGAGCGCCTCTATTACAAGGTGCTCACGTCCCGCCTCTCGGCCACGTCGGACTTCGCCGACGCGCGCAAGCAGACCGAGCAGGAGTGCAGCCAGATGTTCGGCGGCGACTCCGACGAATGCAAGGCCGTCTCGGCCGCGTTCGACGCCGTGAAGATGTAGTTCAAGTTGGATGGGGTAAGGGGGTACCCGGGGAAGCGCCTCACGGCGAATCCCCGGTTCCTGTAATCCATCTGTGGGGAGCGGTGACGGGGGAAGCCGCTCCCCTTTAATTTCCGGAAAAAAGAGACGGCTGCCGGGCATGGATGCACTGGCAGCCGTTTTCTTTTTCTAATGCTCGGTACCGTCACCCGTTAACCGGTAACCGGTTCCGGAACCGTTGCCGGCTCCGGAACCGCTAAGCCGCTAGCCGTTACCCATGAACGGTGGGGTGGACCAGGCGATAGATCATGCCGCCTAAGCGATGCGCTACTGGGATCGCATCATCGGCTTTGATGATCTGAAGTAGGGTTTGGGTTTCGCGCAGGGATCCGAGCGCGATGGAGTAGAAACGCCTCTTTTCAGGCATTGTGGGCTTTCCTGAGCCTTCGGCTAGATTCAGCGCGACGCTTAATGCCGCACGTTCGAGCTGGTCTTTGACGTGGTGTTTGGCTTTGAGCCCTTCGCACTGATTGTAGAGCTCGAGAGCCAGGTCGTAGGCGATAAACTTCTTAACCATGTGGGTGCTTTCTCCTGTTTGAAAAAAATTGGGGCCTCACGCTTGCGAAGGCCCCAATTTTTTCAAACAGGAGAAAGCACTCTATGATTAAAGGTTTTATCGCCTACGACCTGGCTCTCGAGCTTCACCACAAAGCAGAAGCGCTAGAGCTCAAACACCACGTCAAAGACCAGCTCACCAGGGCCACGCTAAGCGTCGCGCTGAATCTAGCCGAAGGCTCCGGCAAACCAAGCCACCCTGAAAAAAGGCGTTTCTACGCCATCGCCTTCGGCTCCATCCGCGAAGTCCAAGCCATCTTCCAGCTCATGCGAATCCAAGACAAGAAGCTCATCGACAAGGCAGACCACGTAGCCGCCTGCCTCTATCGCCTAGTCTACAAACCAGCCGCGTAACCGTCACCGGAACCGGTGCCGTAACAGGTACCGGTTCCCTCACCCGTTACCCGTTACCCGAGTCAAATCTTCCCAAAAGCCGAAAGCAAAGCCACAACAATCCCCATCAACGACTCCCCGGCAATAAGCCCCGAAGCAATAGGAATGACGTAAGTCTCCGCCGACTCGCGATTCTTCTTCTCCCACATCAAAGCGATGAACGAGCCGATGAACATCGAAAGCGAGTTGAAGAATGGGATGACCATCGAGAGCCCAAGCCCCATCGCCGACGGGATGAACTTCTCGAACTTCGGAAACGCCATCTCGAGCAGCGGGAGCACGACGCCGATCAGGCCGCCGATCAGGAGCGAGGCCTGGGCGGTGGGGTGCAGCGAATGGACGCCGTTGGCCAGGAGCTTCGCCACGGTGGCCCAGACCTGGGCGGCGGGCGCCGGCCACTTGTCAGTGCCGAGCGACTCGGCGGTGGGCACGAGCAGGTAGAAGGCGGGCACGACGACCAGCGTGCCGCTGAAGATGCCGAGAAACTGCGCGATGAACTGCTTGCGCGGGTTGGCTCCGAGCAGATAGCCGCTCTTGAGATCGGTCAACAAATCCGCCGACGAGATGGCCGCCCCGGAGGTCACGCAGGCGGTCATGAGATTCGTCACGATGTTCGACGGCGCGACGGCGCCGAAGAAGAGCTGGGTGATCTTGCCCATGGCGCCGATCGGCGTGATGTCGCTCTCGCCCGTCGCGCGACAAGCCACGACTGAGAGGAAAAAAGTCATGAGCACGGCGACGACGCCCCACCAGATTTTGGCGCCGAAGCAGAGCTTGAGCATCACGACGCAGCCCAGGCCCGAGAGCACCGCGCCCGCGAGAAACCACGAGCCAGGCACCTCGATGCGCGCGAGCGGATCGTTCGGGTCGTTTTCGTCCCGGCCGCCGCTGAAGATGCTCGTCACGCCGCTGAAGGCGCGCGCGACGGTCTTCCATTGCATCGCGAAGTGCAGCAGGCCCGTCGTCACCATCATGCCGGCGCCGGCCCAGGTGCTCCACGCGACGATGGCGCGATAGCCCATCTTGGCCGGATCGCCGCTGATCGCGCCCAGACGCACCATCCAGGGTGCGAGCACCGCGTAGTTGAGCGTCGCCCCGAGCAGCATCGACCAGCAGACCTTGAAGCCGATGATCGCGCCGGCGGCGATCATGATCGTGCTCATCTCGAGCGAGATCGTCCACTTCATCAATGGAATACCTTCCATCGTGACCTTCGAGGCCCACGGAAAGAGCGGCACGTTGCTTGGGAAGTTGAGAAACGCCGGCTTGCCGGCGTCGCGGCACCAGGTCACGACCGCGCCGACCACCCCGGAGTAGCCGAGCGCGCGCGCCTTGCGCACGGCGACCTTGCCGGTCGAGTGCAGGCTCTTGAGCGTTTCGGCGGCCGCGATGCCGGTGGGAAACTTCAGCTGCTCGATGTTGACCATCTGGCGCTTCATCGGAATCGCGAGAAACACGCCGAGCGCGGCCAGAAAGAACGTCCACCAGCTCAGCACGCCGAACGGGATGTGCTTACCCGTGATCATCAGATACGCCGCGATGGCCGAGACGATGGTGCTGCCGGTCGAGTAGCCGGCGGATGACGCGGTCGACTGCATGCAGTTGTTCTCGAGAATCGACATCTCGGTCGGGAACCACTTCGGAAACACCGCCATGAGCGTCTTGTAGATCGAGTAAGAAAGGATGCAGGCCGTGACGACGACGCCCAGGCCCCACCCGGTCTTGAGGCCGACGTAAAGGTTCGACAGCGCCATCACCGCGCCGAGGATCGAGCCCATGATGACCGCGCGCCAGGTGAGCTGCGGCATATTGTCGCCCTGGTAGACGTTCTTGTACCACTCGAGCTCTTTGGGATGGGCTGCGCTGGCTTTCGTCTTCTTGCTCATGGTGCGTGGTCTCCTTGAAAAAAGCGCTTACGGGAATGGGATGGGTGCCGGGAGCCCTTCGAAAAACTTTTTCAGCTCGGCCAGCGGCACCTTGTTGGGGCCGACGCTCGCGACGCCTTTGTCGACTTCAAAGACGTTCGGGCACGCGTCGTTGCCGTTGCCGTCGACCTTTCCGAAGATCCGGCCGGTAAAACCGCCGGCCAAAAGAAAGACGAACTCGCGCTTGGGCGAGAAGCGCAGCCCCGTGCAGGCCGTCCCGTGGCAGACCTGGGGGATGAGGCCGATGTCCTTGAGGTGCTCGTCGCCTCGCAGCACGGTCCGGATCCGAACGCGCTGCGAGCCCTTGTCGTCCACCTCGCCCGGTTCGCCGACGATCGCGAGATCGGCGGCGCGAAACGCGGCCGCCACGTCGTAGCGCGCTCCGCCGAAAATCGAATGGTCCTTGGCCGTGCTGAAGTTGCAGGTCGGCGCCATCCCGCTGGCGAAGACGACGGTCGAGAGAAGGAAAGTGAGCATGGAAAAAAGGTCTAATGAAGGCACCGGCTCGTCAATGATAGTTTGACGAAACTTTGGTAGGAGTGGGGCCATGAGAATCGTCATCGTCGGCACCAGCGGCTCGGGCAAGACGACGGCCGCGCGCGAGCTGTCGCGCAGGCTTGGCGTCGAGCACCACGAGCTCGACGCGCTTTACTGGCTGGGCGGCTGGCGCCCACGCGACCCGCAAGAGTTTCGCGCCCGGGTGGCCGAGCTCGCGGCGCGCCCCGCCTGGATCATCGAGGGGCACGACGCGCGCGTGCGCGATCTCACGTGGAGCCGGGCCGACGCGATCGTTTGGCTCGACCTGCCGCTTCCCACGATCCTGGCGCGCGCGCTTCGGCGCACCGTCCGGCGCGTCCTGACGCGCGAGCCCCTGGGCGGTGGCAACGTCGAATCCCTCAGGCGGGCGTTTCTTTCGCGCCAATCGCCACTGCTCTGGGTGCTCAAAACGCACCGCGCGCGCCGGCGCGAATGGGAGTCGCTCTTCGCGACACCCGCGCGGGCGGGCCTTCGCCTCCAGCGCGTCCGTAAAATCGACGACATCTCGCTGGGCTCCTCATGAAATGAGCGGCGCCTTTGCCGGCGCTCCATTATACTGAGCTAGCGTGCGCTATCACCTCGTCGCGTTACTCATCACGGGCTTCTTTGTCGCGATCTCGTATGTCCACGAGGTCAATCCCGGCTGGAGCCCGCTCGTCGCCTCGCTCGCCGACAAGAGCCTCGACACGAAGTTTCTGCTCCGCGGCCCGCTTCCGCGCAAGGCCCACGTCGTCATCGTCGCCGCCGACGAGAAATCCTTCCAGCGGTTCGGCGCGATGCCGTGGGACCGCGGCGACGTGGTCGCGCCGTTCATCGAGGCGCTCTGCCGCCTCCCGATCCGGACGCTCTCGCTCGACGCCGTCTGGACCGATCGCGAGAAGCTTCTGACCGAGCGCCTCCAGCGCGTCGTCAAAGGGATGCTCGGCCGCCGGGCCGGCGAGCTCGATGCGCGACTGGCTGAAAACAGCGGGGACGCGCTGCTGCGCAAGGCCTTCGAGACGTGCGGAAGCCGGCTGGTGCTCGGCTACGCGCTCCAGCTCGAAGAGGAAGGCGTGCCGCGCGCGATGTTCGAGGAGCGGCTGGCGATCCTCACCAAACCCGACGCGGGCAACGTGCTCCAGGCCGAAACTCCCCCGGGGGCGCGGTTCGCGCGGCGTCGCGGCGACCCAAAGGCCGACATCCCGTTCCACTGGCTCGGCAGATCCGGGGTGCTCGCCACGCCAGAGTCGACGCCGGAGGATTCGGCGCAAGGGTTCCTGAACGCCGAGCCGGACAACGACGGCCACTTTCATCACGCGCAGCTTCTTTTTCGCGTGGGCGCCCCCGCCGGGGGCACCGGCGAGCGCTTCGTCTCGAGCCTGGCGCTGCGGACGGCCCAGAAGCTGCTCGACGCCGCCGATTCGCCGCCCCGTCTCTCGGTCGGAGCGAACCTTCGGCTCGACCTCGCCACGCCGACGGGCCGGCGTGCCGTGCCCGTCGACCCGTTCGGCAGCGCGCTCATCAACTATCGCGGCCCCAGCTACACCTATCCGAATGTGAGCATGGCCGACGTGCTCGACCCCGCCGAGACGATCGACTACGACCTGGTCGACGCAACCGGGCGCGTCGTCCTGCGCAAAATCTCGAAGGCTTCGCTCTTCAAGGACGCGATCGTCTATTTCGGGTTCACGGCGCAGGCCGGGCACGACATTCTCGCGCGCCCGTTCGCGCCGGCGGGCAGCGGCGTCGAGATCCAGGCCAACATGCTCGACAACCTGTTAAACGACGACTTCCTCGTCCTGCCGACGCGCGGCCAGTTTCTCGCCGCCCTGCTCGCGGCGCTCGTGGTCGGCGCGCTCTTCGGCTGGCTCATCGTGCGGCTCTCGGCGCTTTGGGGCGCGCTTTGCGCGGTGCTGGCCATCGGCGGCACGCTCTACGCCGACCAGGTCTGGCTGTTCAACCAGCGGCATCTTCTGTTTTTCGGCCCGCTCCACGCGGCCCAGCTCGCGGCGATCTATCTGGTGATCACCGCGCTGCGCTTCCGGCACGAGGAGCGCGAGAAGCGCGGCATCCGCGCGGCCTTCGACAAGTACGTCTCGCCGGCGGTCATCGATACGATGCTCAAAGACCCCAGCCGCCTGCGCCTGGGTGGCGAAAAGAAAACGCTCTCCGTGCTTTTCAGCGACATTCGCGGCTTCACCAGCCTGTCCGAACGGCTCGAGGTCACCCAGCTCACGCACCTCCTCAACGAATATCTCGGGGCGATGACCGACATTCTCCAGGACAACAAAGGCACGCTCGACAAATACATCGGTGACGCCGTCATGGGTTTCTGGGGTGCCCCGCTCGACCTGCCCGACCATGCCATGCTCGCGGTGAAAACCGCGACCGAGATGGCCGACCGCCTCGAGTCGCTGAACGCCGGCTTTCGCCAGCGCTACGGCGTCGAGCTCGAGATCGGCGTCGGCGTCAACTCCGGCACGGCGTCCGTCGGAAACTTCGGCTCGAACCGGGTTTTCGAGTACACCGTCATCGGCGACAACGTGAACCTCGCCTCGCGCCTCGAAGGCGTGAACAAGCGATACGGTACGCGCATCCTCGTCAGCCAGGCGACGCACGAGCTGCTCGTCCCCGGCGCGTTTCTGTCGCGCGAGATCGACCGCGTGAAGGTGAAGGGGCGCCAGCAGGCCGTGGCCATCTACGAGGTGCTCTCGGACACGCCGGCCAACGCGCCGCTAAAAGCCGCCATCGGCGCCTACAACGAGGCGCTCACGCGCTACTACGCGCGAGACTGGGCGGCGGCCGCCGCCCGCTTCGAGGACGTGCTGCGCTCGCGCCCGAGCGACATCCCCACGACCGAGATGCTCGAGCGCTGCCACGTGTTCGCGAAGCGGCCGCCTCCAGACGACTGGGACGGTTCGTTCGAAATGGACTCGAAGTAAAAAAACCCTTTAATGGGCGGCGTGACCTGCGGCGGCTGCCGCACCCGCTATGGCCGCCGCGCTGGCCGCCGAGCGCCCGGTCCCGGTGAGCTGCGAGCTCGTCGACCGGGTGGAAGTGTTCGGATTGCTCGCCGTGATCGCAGTCGCGCCCGCGGACGTGAGCGCGCGGCTCGCCGCCGCCGGCGCGCGCTGCTGCAGCTGCTGCAACTGCTGCTGCTGCTGTCCCAGCTGCTGCGTCTGAGGTGTGTTCGCGCTCAGCGCGGAATTGACGATCGCTTTATTGCCGTTGGAGCTTCCATTGATGACGGCGGCGCTGACAGGCGCATCCGTGTCCAGGCGCACGCCTGCGGTCGTTCCGTGCTTGCGGTGGTCGTCAGGGCCTTCGCTGGTGACGCCGCCGCTCTTGTCCGCGACGTCAGTGGCCGGGCTTTTTCCGCCCGAGTCTCCACCGTCGACGGGGTTGGCACCCGTACCGCCGCCTGTTGTAATCGGACTGTTCCCGACACCGATGGAGATTTCGCCCCCGAGGTCGCTCCCACCGCCAGTGAGGCCACCACCGCCACTAGTGCCGCCGCCACCACCAGTGAGGCCGCTACCCGCGCCGGTGCCGGTGCCGGTGCCGCTGCCAGTGCCGCCGTCGGCAACGCTCCCGCCGCCGCTACTGCCGGCGCCGCTACCGCCACGTATATTTTCCCGTCCGTCCGCCTGCGTCCCCTCACCGGGACGCCGGTCGCGGCCGTCCACGATGCCTTCGCGCCCACGGCCCGCGCCGTTGCGATCGCCCGCCGCGACGAGGCCGGTGGAGTTGTCCCCCGAGCTCGCGACGCTGCCGTTGCCGCGCGCCGAGCCGGCTTCTCCCGAAACCCAGCTCGAGCCATCCCAGCTCTTGCCGGCAAGCTTCTGCACGCCACGCCAGCTCCGGTCGAAGGACCAGCTGTCGCCGGTCCAGTTGTAGCGATCGCCGCTCAGGGTGAACTTCGCGGCCCCCGGCCCCTTCTTACCCGTCTTGTCGTCGATCCACTGCGAGCCGCTCCACACTTTGGTGGCCGTATACTTCTCGCCGGTCCAGGCCTGCACGTCGACCCACTTCTGGCCTTCCCAGACGAGCTTGAGATCGGACGTCGGAAACTTCACCGACCCCACGGGCAGCTTGTCGCTCTTGGCGTCGACCCACTGCGTTCCGGTCCACGCCTTCGAACCCGCCGTCGAAACCTCCGGCAGAGCCAGCGCCACGAAAAGCGCGAACAGCACGAGCGGCTTAAAATCAAGCATGGTCTCCCCCGATCCCACCTTCATTTTACTCCTTCGGGCGAGAAAAATCCGCGCCGCCAAACCGCCAGCGACTCCGCGCGGTTGCGCCGTCACGGTTTCGGCGGCGTCGGCTGCGTCGGAAACGTGCAGATCTCGAGAAACACCTCTCCCAGATCGCTCGTGAACGGCAGCACGATCGTGGGCGCGTCGGCGATGTGCCGTTGCGTGATGCCTTCGCCGCGAATCACGGTCGGGATCGCCATATGCAGCGTGAATCCCTGCGTGTTGAGGATGCGCTTGGCGTGGCCGAAGATGATGTTGAGCAGCTCGGCGGCGCCGTCCTCGAGCTCCTGGTCGATGTCGGTGAACGTCTCGGTCAGCATGCGGCCCATCAGGCCGAGAAACACGCCTTTCGGGCAGCCGAGCGAGATCGTTCCGGTGAACGACGGGCTCGTGATGCCGAGAATCGCCGCGATGGCGACTTTCGGGCCGTTGCTCGCGTCCTTGTAAAACGGTTTCGCCGTCTTGAACTCGGTCGAGCACTGCACCTTGAGCGTGTTGATCACGCCATCCACGAACGGCTTGAAGAAGTTCACGTTTGCTTGCGTCACGTTCCACCCTTGGGAAATAGCCCCAGAATTTTTTTCACCAGCTCCGGATCGGCCGGCATGTGCGACTTTCTCTCCAGCATGTCCTTGCGAAACTTGTCGAGCAGCTCGTCGGCAAAAAGCACGGGCTGCCCCGGCACCCAGCGCGTGGCATAGTCGAAACGGTCGGCGATCGTGAGCAGCTGCGCTTCCTTCGAGAGGCCGGCCTTGATGGTGCCCGTCGGATAACCGCCTCCTTCGGGCTCCTCATGGTGCTGGTAGATCGCCTTCACGACCGGGCCCGTGAGCGTGAGCTTGTGCTCCTGGAGCAGGTCGAGGGTCGCCTGCACGTGCTTCTGATAGAGCACCGTCTCCTCCTCGTTGCGGGTTTCCACCGGCTTGAGGACCACCTCCTCGGCCACGTCGACCTCGCCGAGGTCGTGGAGCAGGCCGGCCATGGCGACGTCGACGGGGTTTCCGATCTCGAGCGCCATCGCGAAAAGCGCGCCGTAGGTCGCGACGTTCACCGGGTGCGTGTAGCTGTCGGCCGGCTGCCCCATCGCGCCCAGGATGAGCTGGGGCAGCTCGTACGACGGGAAATCGAGCAGGTAGGTCTTGATGATGCTGAAGAGCTCGTCGACGATCTTCTGGCCGTCCTCGAGCTGCAGCTTGATCTCGGCACGGAAGAGCCCGCCGAGCACCTCGCGCGCGGCGTCCTCGAAACGGTGGCGGCGCTCGCTCATGCTCATCTTGGCCGCCGAGTCGCGCTGCTTGGCCCCGGTGAGGGCGTAGGCGTAGAACGAGGCGAGCTCGTCGATCTCGACGTACACCGTCTGGATCCGGTGCGCCTTGAGCTTGTCCACGTGCGCGGCCGTGAACTCGACGTCCCCGTTCATGAAATGGACGTACTTGTCGTTGACGGGCAGGTAGATGGCCAGCTTGCAGGGCAGCGTCGAGCCGACGCGAAGGTCGGCCACGCGCACGGCTCGGTACGCCTTCACCACCCCGCCCGTGAGCTTGTTGAGCGCGACGTAGATCGCCCGCCTCAGCGCGCCCGCCTCGAGCGGGTACAGAAACGCGTCGTTGAAGCCGTTTTTCACGAGGCGCTTGCGGAAGTAGATCGAGCGTTTTCGCGTCACGCTGAAGATCGTGACCCCCGGCCACGTCATGCGCACCGTCTGCGCGATCTCATCGAGCGAGAGCTGATTGGGCGGGTCGCCGACGACGATCAGGTCCGGCTTGACGTTGGAGCCGGCCTCGGTCGCCGAGGCGATCGCGCCGCTGCCGAGCAGGTTGATGTCCATGGGGATGTGGGTGGCCTTGCAGTACTCGAAGGCCTGGGCAAGCCCGGTGAGCTGTTCCTTGGAAAGACCGACAGTAAGCAGTTGTATCGCTGAGGAAGCGTTCCGTTCGGCGATCGCCACGGAGAGTTCAGGTGCCGCTAGTCGTTCAAGCGGCCGCCGCGCCCCCGCGTTTCTTGTGGATCGCCTCGAGCTTCTCGGTGAGCGTCGCCGCCGTGAACGGCTTGACGATGTAGTTGTCGACGCCCGCCTTCACGGCATCGGTCACCTGGCTCGACTCGGCTTCGGCGGTGACGAGCAGGAAGGGCGTGCCGGCATAACGCTTGTCGGCGCGCACCCGCTTCAGGAGATCCAGCCCCGTGAGGTGGGGCATGTTCCAATCCGAGATCACCAGCCCGATCGGCTTCGGGTCGTTGTTGATGATCGACCAGGCCTTCTCGCCATCGGCGGCCTCCTGGACGTCGGTGAAGCCGAGGTCCGCGCATACCTTCATGACGAGCTTGCGCATCGTCGCCATATCGTCCACCACCAGTACTCTCGTGCTTTTATCGAACATCGTGCTTACCCTCCTGTGTTGGAAATCGGAATCTCTTCGCTCACGACGGGCTCGGTCGGCGGCCCCTTGGGAACGGCGCTCGCGAGCGCAATGACGTTGGCGCCGGGCTCGGGCTCGACCTGAGCGACCGGCTCGGCCGCCTCTTCGGTCGGCGCCGCGGGCTGCTCGGCAGCGGCGCTCGCCGGCGCCGAACGCGCCGCCATCATCGACGAGCCGGCCTCCGAAAGCGAAGACGAGCCGGGCCCCTTGCCGCCTTTGATCGTGCGAACGAGCACGCCGACCATCTGGCGCAAGGCTTTCGCCTCCTCGCTCAGCTCGTCGCTGACGTGCGACGCCTCGACGGCGACGGCCGCGTTCTCCTGCGTGACCTCTTCGAGCCGGTTCACGGTGGCGAAGACGCCTTCGATGCCCTGCGCCTGCTCGTCGCTGGCGTTGGAGATGTTCAGCGCCTGCTCGTTGACCAGGCCCACGTTCTTGACGATCTCGTCGAGCACCTGCCCGCACTGGGTGGCGACGCGCGTGCCGGCCTCGACCTTCGCCGTGCACTCGGCCACGAGCGACTCGACTCGCTCGCGGGTCTCCTTGACGATGTCGTTTACCTGCTGGATCGAGCCGTCGAGCATGAACGTGATGTCGCGCGCGGCGTTGCCGCTCGTCTGCGCGAGGTTGCGCACCTCCTCGGCCACGACGGCGAAGCCCTTGCCGTGCTCGCCGGCGCGCGAGGCCTCGACGGAAGCGTTGAAGCTGAGCAGCTTGGTCTGAAAGACGATGTCGTTGATGATCTTCGTCTTGTCGCCGATCTCGCCGATGACCCGCGCGATCTCCTCGATGCGCTTGTTCGACTCGTTGATTTGCTGCATGATGTTGCCGTTGGCCTTGTTGATCTCGGTGATCGCGCCGATCATCTGCTGCACGACCGCCTTGCCCTTGCGGGCGGCGTTCTCGCTGAACAGCGAGATCTCGCACGTCTGCCGCGCGCTTTCGGCGTTCTTCTTCACGGCGTCGTTCATCTCGTGCACCTGCGTCGTGGTGTTGACCAGCTCGCGAGCCTGGCGCGTGGCCGAGCGCGAGAGCTCGGTCGACGACATGGCGATCTGCTGGGCGGCCAGCGTGACGTTGCCGGTGTTGGAGTTGAGCTGGTCGATGACCCGGTTGATCGACTTCGAGAGCGAGCGCAGGATCACGAACGCCAGGGCCATGCACGAGAGGATGATGGCGACGATGAACGTCGTGAGGACGCTTTGGGCCTTCTGGTACTCGAGGTCGGTGCGCTCGGTCTCCTCGTCCATCAGGTTCTTGTTGTTGTTCACGACCTGCGTGAGCTCGCTCTGGAGCTGCTGCATGATCGGGCGCCCCTTGTCGTTGGCCAGCTGGGTGGCCGCGCTCGTGTGACCCTGGAGCGCGAAGTTCTGGACCTCCTGGCTCACCTCGTGCCACCGGGAGAACAGCTCCTTGGCCTTGATGAGATGCTCCTTGCCCTTGACGGTCGACGAGCGGTCGGCCTCGTTCCAGTTCTTGTTGAACGAGTCGGAAAGCTCGTTGAGCTCGCGCGCGGCCTTCTCGACGCCGGTCTTGTTGTCCT
>JACQAX010000327.1 GCA_016194795.1 Deltaproteobacteria bacterium
AGCGCGAGCAGCGCCGGTAGCGGGGGCACGTCCGCGATCAGCACGACGACGAAGACGAACACCCCGCTCGGTACCGCGGTGTCGCAGCTTCCGACCACGGATCCCCAGTGCACGATTTTCGCGAACAACGCGCACGACCTCGCCGCCTGCCTCGGCTGCAAGCAGATCCTCTGCCCGTGCGCGCAGGTCGATCCGCTGCGCCCGACCGTTTGCCTCGATACGAATCAGATCGCGTGCACGGCCGACATCAACCAGCTCGTGCAGTGCGTGCACGACAACACCAACTCCGGTGGCGCCGGTGGCGCCGGCCAGTGCAGCGTCAAATGCGGCACCGGTCAGGTGGCGGACTTCGCGGCCTGCGTCTGCCGCGACGCCACTCCGTCAACTTCGGTCGGCCCGGCTCCGGGCTTCGAGGACACCGGCACTCCTTATCTCGAGCCCGGCTTCGTCGTCGGCGACCGTTTCTGCCCGCCGCTCGACGTCGGTACGGCGCAGAGCAGCTGCCTGCTTGAAGCGAACATCCCGGGACAAGGCGGTGGCGCCACGCCGCAGCCGCTCAACCTCGGCGTACCGCCACGCTACGCCCAACAGGCTCCGGCCAACGTCTATCCGGACGTGGGCTACCTCCGCTGGGACCTGGCGCTCGATGCCTCGCAGTACGGTCCGGCGTATACGCTCGCGCAGCGCAAGCCGTTTCTGGGAACCTGGGCGAGCTTTCCGTTCACGCCGAGCATGTACTTCCAGCTCAAGCCCGACACCCAGCTCGCGAACCCGAACAACTCGGTGAACTTCCGCGACTGCGTCGAGCATTTCAGCGGTTTCAAGATCGATCCGACCGCGGTGCCCCCGTTCACCGTCGCGATCTCCAGCAGCTCGGAGTGCCAGAACGACGGCTCCTCCGGCAACTTCGGCACGCATAATCCGACGTCCGTGTTTCTCACGACGTCCAACGGCTCCGCCAACGTGAGCAACTCCAAGAACGGCGTCGCGACCGTCCCGAACATCTCGGCCAACGGCGCGGTCGCGAACCCCAACCTGATCACCTTCGACGACAAGGCCAACCCGAAGATGCTCACCGCGATCGGCTTGAACAAAGACGTCACCGGCGTCGGGCTCAGCGATGACGGCCCCGACGTCCAGCGCTCCGGAACGGGCCTGTTCTCGAACATCGGCTACTATAAATACACCTGGGGACCAATCCTGGTGAATCGCACCCCGGCGGCGGGCTCGTCGACGGCGCCGGTCGCGCTCGCGAGCGCGACCGTCTCGGGTCGCGTGGCCATCAACATGAACCTGGGCTTCGCTCCCGCGTCGATGATCGAGTCGAGCGCCGCCTCGCCGCTTTCCGTGACCTCGTCGGTGACCACGCGCGACTGCACGGTGAACTCGAACCCGTTTCCGTGCGTGACGACGATCGCCTACCGCGCCGCCGGCGGCGGGGTGCTGAGCCAGTCGCTCAGCCCGGCGTTCGCGACGAACCATCTTTCGTCGACGGTCATGGCGCTGCCGACCGGCGTTACGGCCGTGAGCTCGCCGAAGATCATCGAGGACACCTCGCAGCTCGATGTGACCGTCGGCCACGTCACGATGCCCGCGCGCCTGCGCACCTTCGTTCGCGGCGACGACGGCAACATCTACATGACCCGGTTCGAGAACGGGAAATGGTTCCCGTGGCTGAGCCTCGGCCGCCCCTGGTCGTGCTCGCCGGGCGCCTGCGGATCGGGCGCGGTGTCGACCCTTCCCATCGTCTATCAGCCGCAGATGGATCCGAGCATCGGCTACACCGGCGCGGTCAACGACGGCCTGAGCATCGTCGGGGAACCGGTCGTCGTTTCCCTGATGAGCACGAACAAGGTCTACGCGAACCTCGGCGGCCTCGTCTCGGGCGCCCCGCTCGCGTTCGCCAACATGGTCACCCCGGCGGGCGCCACCTACACCGGCGTCAAGGTTCGCCTGAACGCCAATCTTACGACCAAAGACTATCTGACGATTTATTTCGATCAGGACCCGTTCACCCCCAAAGGTCCGGGCAACGTCATGGCCGCCAACCAAAGCGTCGTCCTGAGCGGCTTCAAGCTGACGGGACTCGTCGGCGGAACCTTCAACACCCCGAGCGGCGCGGCGGCGACGATCGCCGCGGTGTGCCGCCCGAATAACGGCGGCGGCACCGGTGTCGTCGCCGGCTGCGATCAGACCGCGAACGCCCCGGGCCACATCCTCATCGACGTCACCGGTCAGGCGGTCACGCTCTCGCCGGGCTCCTCCGGCCTCTCGAGCACGGCGCGCATCACGCAAAGCGACCCCCGCAACGGGACTGGCGGCTTGATCGGCGTCTTCGTGCGCGTTTCGCAGATGGACTCCTCGGACGGGCTCGCGGGCCCGTACCACAACTCGATCTGGTACACGACGGCCCGCGTGTTGGACGGCGTGAGCTTCGTAGCCGGCCAGCCGTGGGAATTCGACAAGGTGGAAAACTGGTCGAAGTGGATGCTCGTCTACCAGAACGGCAACGCCCCGGACTTCCTCGTGCAAGGCAACCCGCTCGTGTTGCTCAAGGGCACCGTCTCCGCTCCACGGTTCTATGCCTTCGCCACGGCGGCGCGGACGGCCGGCCTGGTCGCCATGCCGCTCCACCCGCCCATCGGACAGACCGGCGCGGTCTCCTCGAAGGTGCTTGGCGCCTTTCAGATCAACAACTGGCCGATCCAGGGCGGCGGCTCGACCAAGATTTACACGAACACGAACCAGAACCCGGCGGCGAACTGGTACAATTACGGGACCCGTCTGGCGATCGCGTTCCACAACGGGTTTCCGGTTTCGACCGGAGCCGCGACTCTTGGCGACACCAGCTGGAGCGTGCCGGCGACGATGGACATCAACGCGACGGCCGGCATCATCAGCGAATGGACCTACGCGGACTTGTCCTCTCCGGCCAATAACATCCGGCTCTTCGGCATGGACATCATCAACTCGGAGAACCCCTGCTGGTCCGCCGAGGAGAAGGGCTCGGGCGGCTTCGCCAATGCCGATGCCGCCAGCTTCAGCTGGCCGCGCCTCGTCGCGCCCTGCAAGTACCAGAAGACCATGCGCTGGGTGGAATTCGACGTCTCCGGCGCGCCCACCGCGACCTGCCACGGCATCTACAACCCGGCGCCGGGCATGAACCCCACGCAAGGCAACCCGAACCTGGACTATGCCTTGAGCTTCGGGATGAACTTCGTGGGAACGCCGCACGCGATCAACCTCAAGAACGCGGTCAACCCCGGGCCCCTCGACAAGACGGCCACCCAGTCGCCGTTCTTCAGATTCCAAACGAGCATCTTCCTGTTCGGGCGAGCCGTCTGCCCCGACTCGTCCTCGTGCGACCCGATCAACCCGGTGCTCGCCTACGCGGCCGTGTACCACAACTCCGAGTGCTTCTTCGGCAACCGCAATTACGACAAGCCCACGATGGGCGACAGCGACGAGGCTCCGGACGTGCACATGTATTATCCCGGCCTCTACCTCGGCTGGCACGAGAACTTCTTCGGCAACGGCACGCCGGCTCGTCAGTCCGACCACCTGCTCAGCTCGTTCAACCCGACGGCCGACGTGATCCCGCAGTTCTCGTACGCGATGTTCTATCAGGGCAACGAGGCGTCGATGTTCTTCGTGACGCGCGACCCGAGCGGCTCGATCGCGCACGGCTTCTGGGAAGCGAACGACGACGCCTCGGGCAACATCGCGAGCGGCGGGCGCGACTTCGCGATCTTCACGTCCGGCGCTTACACGAACTGAGCATGCGATCGCGCGCCTCCTGCACGAGGAGCACGACCTGATGCGCCCGCGCCTGATGGCCGCGGCCGGCGCCGGCGAAACGATCGGGGTGGTACTTTTTCAGGAGCCGCTTGTACGCCTTCTCGATCGCGCCCTCGTCCGCATCGACCGCGATGCCGAGAAGCTCGTGGGGTGGCGTCGTCTTGCTCCAGCTCGGAAAGTCGGAGGCGAGGGCGAGCGGCGGCTCGCGCGAGTCGGCGCGCTCCGGCGCCTGGCGTTGCGCGGCGGCGGCCGGCGCGGGCGAGCCGGCGATTCGGCTTCGCCGAAGGGCCGCGTACGCGTTCACGTCCGGGGTCGCTCCGGCGTCGCGCTCCAGCCTGCGCTTTCGCACGAAGTAGAGGATGCCGGTCACGAGGACGAACCCCAGGAACACCGCCTGGAGGATCTGGTAGACCTTGATACCGTCGGGATTCTCGAGAGAGCCACGGCCATGCATATCTCTCGATTCTAGCCCAGCGAACGCCGCCGGACATGGCCTAAATTTAGCAACCGCCGGAAGGATGGTTCAGCCGATTTCCCGCCTCGCGGCGGCTGCAAGGCAGGTGGCCGTCAGACAGCGGGTCCTCCTCATCCTCGTGCTCCTCGCGACGGCGTCGGTCGTGCCGGCCGAGCTTTCCCGGCGCCCCCGCCCCTGGCTCGGGCACGCTTCCAAGCGGCATGCGCCGCTCCCGCGCGCTCCGGCCGTCGACGTACCGGCTTACTTCACGGCCTGGCGACAGGCTTACCTGCGCGCCAACGAGACGAGCGACGTCTCGGGGCTCGTGCGCGGGATTTTTCTCGGCGAGGACTCGGCGGTCGCGCCCCCGGTGCGCGAGCTTTTCCGCGACGCCGGGCTCTCCCACCTGCTGGCGGCCAGCGGGTACAACTGCTGGATCGTCGCGCTGGCGTTCGGACTGGCGCTGCAGCTCGCGGCGCGCGCGTGCGCGGGTCAGTTGCCCGCGCGAATCTCCCTCCAGGCGCGGAGGACCGCCGCGCCCCTCTCCCGCCTCGCCGGCGCCTGGCTCTTCTGGCTCTGGACCGACCAGTCGCCGCCGATCACCCGTTCGGCGCTCATGATCACCGCCAAATCCGCGCTCGACGCGGCCGGCATCGCGGTGCCGCTCTGGCGCCTTCTGCTCGGCCAGTATCTCGTGTCGCTGACCGTGGCGCCGGCGCTCTGGCATAGCGCGAGCTTTCAGCTCACCTATGGCTGCCTCTTCGGAATCCTGTCCGTGCCGCGCCTCTTCGCGCGCTTTCGTCCGGAGACCGGGCTTCTTTCCGGAGCTCCCTGGGATTACTTCTTTACCAGCCTGGGCGCCGTGACGGGCTGCCTTCCCGCGTGCTGGATCGCCTTTGGCGAGGTCAACTTCACGAGCATCACCACCAACTGGTTCGCGGTACCGCCCGTGAGCTTCGCGATCATGCCGCTGGCGCTGGCACAGATGCTTCTGCTCGCCCCGGGCCTCGGCGTCGAGCATACGCGGCTTGGCCTTCTCGCGACGCACGCGCTGGGCGGCGCGGCGTCCGAGGCGGCCACGCTGCTCCACCGCGCGCTGGCCGCGTGGATGTCGGTCGCGCCTTCGCTGCGCTGGCATCCGTGAATCCGGCGCTCAGACGAGCTGGCGGACGACCTCGCGCACGAGGCGATGCGAGCCGATGCTGCGCAGGGCCTCGGCCACCTCGTGCATGACCTCTTTGGAGTCGCTCTCGAGATTGACGTTGTCGAGCAACGGCAGCACCGCCGACTTGTCCTTGATCTTGCCGAGCGCGATGATCGCCTGGCGCTTCACGATCGGCTCGGGGTCCTTGAGCAGCGACACCAGAAGCGGGACGCAGCTCTGCAGCTCGCCCAGGAAATGGCGCGCGGTGCGCGAGTCGTTCTTGATGCGCCCGGCGATGCCGTCGGCCGTCGCCAGAACCGTGAGCTCCCCGATCGCGAACGCCGCCGACGCCCGGTTGAGATGATCGGAATGCAGGAGCATTGGCTTGAGGATGTCGATGACCTCGACGCGGCCCTTCGCGAAGAGCACCATCGCGGCGTTGGCCTTCACGCGGTTGTGCTTCGACGTCACGAACGGGATCAGCAGGTCGATGATCTTGGGGTCGTCGGCCGCCCCGAGCGCCTCGATCGCGTTGGCCACGATGCGCTCGTTGGGATTCTGCAAAAACTTGGAAAGACGCATCAGCTTCTGCGTCTTGCACATCTTCCCGATGCTGATGAGGATCGTCGAGGTGACCTTCTCCGAATGCTCCTGCTCGATGTGCCGGAAGAGGATGTCGAGGGTCTCCTCGTGGTCTTTCGGCGCCAGGCGGGTCATCGCGGCCACGGCGCTGATGCGCACGAGCTCGTTGGAGTCCGACAGCTTCTGGTAAAGGGCCTGCAGCGCGCCCTCGTTCCTCGAATAGCCGAGCAGCTCGATGCAGTGGCGCTTGATGTTCGGGTCGGGGTGGCTCAGGTTCGAGAGCAGCTCGGTCACGTCCTTGATCTTCACGAGCTCGTAGACGACGATCTCTTCCTCTTTGCCGCGGATCGGCTCGCGCGAAAGCTCCTCGTAGTCGAGCAGCCCGCGCACGCGCTCCTCGACCTTGTTGCTGAAGACGATGCGCGTGAAGCGACCCTGCTTAGAGAGCTTCTCGATGCGGCTGGCGAGGTTGACCACGTCGCCGATGACGGTGAAGTCCATGCGGTCGGGCGAGCCGATCGGCCCGGAGATGATTTCTCCGCTATTGATGCCGATGCCGATCTCGATGGCGGCCTTCCCGTTGCGGACGCGCTTGGCGTTGAACTCGACGAGCTTCTCGCGCATCTCCATCCCGCAGTAGATCGCGTGCAGCGCGGTGTTGACCGACTGCTTGAGCGTGTCCTGCTCGTAGAAGACGGCCAGCACCGCGTCGCCGATGAACTTGTCGACCTCGCCCTTGTGGCGGTAGATCACCTCGACCATGGCCGAGAAGTACTCGTTGAGCATCGCCGTGACTTCCTCGGCATCGAGCGTCTCGCAGACGTTGACGAAGTTGCGGATGTCGCAGAACAGGACGGTGGCGCGCACCCTCGAGCCGCCGACGTTCGACACGCCCTCGGGCGCCTCGGTGATCTTGCGGTACGAGTGGGCCGACAGGTACTTCTTCAGCTCGGTTTTTCGCTTGAGCTCGTCGGCCATCGCGTTGAACGACCGCATGAGATCGCCGAGCTCGTCGCGCTTGTTCGTCTCGATGTAGACCTCGTAGTTGCCGCCGGTGATGGCGACGGTCGCCGCGACGAGCTTGCGGATCGGGCCGACGACGAGCTGGGCGAAGATGATCCCGATCGCGATCCCCAGGATCATGCTCGGGATGAGGTCGAAGAGGATCTGCTTCTGCACCTCCCTGA
>JACQAX010000034.1 GCA_016194795.1 Deltaproteobacteria bacterium
GGGTCGACGCCGAGAAAAACGTCTTTGAACTGCACCATGCCCGCGGCCGTGAAAAGAAGCGTCGGGTCATTGTGCGGGATCAGGCTGCTCGACTCGACGATCGTGTGGCCGTTTTTCTCGAAATACTTCAAAAATTCCGTGCGGATCTGCGAGGCGGTGAGCTTCTTCATATGTGACAGTGGTTTTCTCAAGCCGGGCCGGCGGGGTCAAGCTTAAGATGAAGGATTTGATTCTTGACTATATGCGTCAAGAACCGTTAAGAATCGCGCCCATGAAGGCTTTCGCGCACATTGCCGCGGTCATTTCGCTGCCAATCTTTATCGGCGCGGCTGGCTGCGATGCCCAGCTTCACGTCGACCCGTTTCCGGTCGCCGGCCACAAGTGCGGGCTCAGGAGCGATCAGGCGCGTTCCTTTCTTCCGCCAGTGAAGTCGTTTCCAATCCGCGTCGTCTTCGATCGCGGCTTCGATCGCGACGACCGGGCGAAGCTCAACGTCGCCATCGACCGTTGGAACGCGTTCGGCGAGAAGTCGCTGGGCGTGAAGTTCTTCGAGGCCGAGGCGCCCGAGGCCGCGATCGACATGAGCGCGATGCCGTTCGCGACGCATTACTGCAAGGCCAGCGTGAAACGCGAGAAGGGCCTCGTTCTCGTCAAAGTGACGTCCGAGCGCCGCTGGCGCGGCGGCGAAGACAAGGAAAAGGCCGGCGCGGTGACGATCCGTTGCACGACCGGCGGCGACGGCGCGGCGCCCGAGATGTCCGTCGCCTTCAACGTCTCGCAGGGCCGGGAGGACGCGCTCCTCGCCGAGGCGTTGCACGAGCTCGGCCACGTGCTCGGCCTCGGCCACTCGTGCGCGAACGAAGAGAAGCGCGTCTCCAAAAACTATCGCGCGTGCTCCGACCTCGGCGACGAGGACCCGTATCGCATCGCGATCATGTACCCCGAGCTCGAGGTGCACGGCACCTACGGCCGTGTTTCGCCGGATCGGGAGATCCTGCATGCGAACGACATGGAGCGGGTGTACTGCCTTTACTCGCGACTCGTCAGTCCGAAGTGAGAGCCTGTCCCGGGACAGGTTAACGGGCGCGAGCGAGGGAGCGGACGGTTTCCTCGACGGACGTCATTCGTGTTTCAACGCGATCCTGTCGCTGACCAAGGCCTACGAGGTGCTCCATCACGATCTTGTTGTTGTGGTGCTGCTCCTCCATCATCAGATGCGTCCGCGCGACGATGGCGTTGGTTTCCTCGACGGTCGACTTCAGATCCAGGAACATCGCTTCCATCCGGTCGAAGCGTGCATCGACGCTCTCAAAGCGCGAATCGATGCTCTCGAAGCGTGAGTCGATGCCTTCAAAACGCGAGTCCAGTCCCTTAAAGCGTGCGTCCATTTTTGCTTCGAGCGAGCGGATGCCGCTCTTCAGCTCGTCACGAACCGCATGCAGCATCCCACGCGTAGCGGGCAGATCTTTCAAGGGGCGTACGAGTTTGGCTGTGGCGGATTTCTTTACCGACGGCATGGAAAATCTATCTCCCAACAACTTCCAAAAAACAACGGGGCGCCCCTCGAAAGGGGCACCCCGTTAGTTTTTATTCTCCGTGCAACCAGGGCAAAAATCTCACGTTCGCTTCACGCTCACGTGGTGCACGTTAGTGCACACGCTTTTTGTCCGACGTTTGGCATCCTGCCAAACGTCTAGTGCTTACCCTTCGACGGGGCAGCCTTGTGGTCTTTGTGGTCGGCCTTATGGGCCGGAGCGTGCTTCGCGTCGAGCTTCGCTTCCGCTTTGGCTTCGAGCTTTGCAGCCGGAGCCGCGGCAGCAGCTGCGGCCGGAGCCTTTGCAGCAGTAGCGGCAGCCGTCGAGAGCGCTTCCTTCGCGGCGTCTTTCGCGCCGGCCGGAGCGTTGATCTCTTCGTTCTTGCCGCCCTTCCACATGCCGGCCTGCTCGAGGACCTTGCGGCGGACGATGGCGCAAACGTCCTGGTGCTCTCTGAGCCACAGGCGGGCGTTTTCACGACCCTGGCCGATGCGTTCGGTGCCGTAGGTGTACCACGTGCCGCTCTTCTCGATGATGTTGCGATCGGAAGCGAGGTCAAGCAGGTCGCCTTCGCGCGAGATGCCCTGGCCGTAGAGGATGTCGAATTCGACTTCCTTGAACGGAGGAGCCACCTTGTTCTTGACGACCTTGACGCGGGTTCTGTTGCCGATGACGTCTTCGCCGTTCTTGAGAGCGGCGATGCGGCGGATGTCGAGGCGGACCGACGAGTAGAACTTCAGGGCGTTGCCGCCCGTGGTGGTCTCGGGGTTGCCGAACATCACGCCGATCTTCATGCGGATCTGGTTGATGAAGATGACGGTCGTCTTGCTCTTCGAGATCGTGCCGGTGAGCTTGCGGAGAGCCTGGCTCATGAGGCGCGCCTGAAGACCCATGTGCGAGTCGCCCATTTCGCCTTCGATTTCGGCGCGAGGCACGAGGGCCGCGACCGAGTCGATGATGAGGAGGTCGACGGCACCGCTGCGAACGAGCATGTCGCAGATTTCGAGAGCCTGCTAGCCGGTGTCGGGCTGGGAGATCAGGAGATCTTCAGTCTTCACACCGAGCTTGCTCGCGTAGGCGACGTCGAGCGCGTGCTCGGCATCGATGAACGCGGCCACGCCGCCCTGTTTCTGCGCTTCGGCGATCGCGTGCAACGTCAGCGACGTTTTGCCCGACGATTCAGGCCCGAAGATCTCGATCACGCGCCCGCGTGGCAAACCGCCCACGCCGACTTCTACTTCACTGACTGCGGTTCTTTATAAATATCAAACCAGCGGAACTGCTGGAAGCTGAAACGCTTCGATTGCTGCCATGTGTTGTGAGAAATATTGTTTTTGTGCACGCGACGGAGCGCGGTAGCAAGGCGCGCGCCAATTTTATCGCGCGAGAGCCGCGTTGAACGCCGCATCTATGGCAGCCCGGAACTGATGCAGAATGAACGTGAGAATCGCCAACGAGTAGAGTCCCGCGACGACGTCATCGAGGACGATGTGCGCTCCCCGACGGAAAGTGCTGGGAGAGGTTTTGGATGCGCGGTCAAAAAGATTGGCCGGCGGCGGCTTGGTCATGTCGAAGATGCGGAAGAGCAC
Organism: Deltaproteobacteria bacterium; assembly: GCA_016194795.1. GTDB lineage: Bacteria > Bdellovibrionota > UBA1018 > UBA1018 > UBA923 > JACQAX01. The sequence continues at coordinate 3,125 of JACQAX010000034.1, forward strand.
GAACCCGATCCCAAGACCCAAAGACAAAGGACTTTGCGCGTCAAGAAGAAGAGTCGTCCAAAGCATCCCCGCCACTTCATCTATGACGATGTACTGCGGATCTTTAGTCGCCGTTTCCAGCTGATCCTGCGCTGAGCCGAGGATCGCGATCGCGGTTACGCCAATGGCGACCACGAGGCGCACCCACAAAGGCGCGTACATGGCGAGCGCCCAGCAAAGAGGCAGCGCGCCGATGCTTCCGGCGGTGCCCGGCGCGAGCGGCACGAGACCGCAGCCGAACCAGGTGATGAGCATGCGATTAACGACGCGCGGGAAATACATTTCTAAATCATCTAACTCCTAACGCGCGACGGCAAATGAAATTTAGTCTTCAATTGATAAACGAATCCCGAGCCGTTAGTTTTAGGCGTGGCTTTGTCACCCGATCTCCTGAAGCGTTACGAGTTCGACTGGGAGGTTCTCGACGTCGTGATCGGTGGCCAGTCGGCCATCGACAGCGGCAAGAACCTTCGGGTCCGCACGCCCGACGAGGCGCGCAGCTTCATGGACTCCTACGGCTACGACATCGAGAATCCGATCGAGAAGGCCGAGCTGTTCGGAAACTTCCAGGAAGCCCTGAGCTTCATCCGCCGCTACTTTCTTCAGCCCGAGAACCCCGAGGGTCTCAAGCTCGAGATCCCGCGCAAGCTCTCGGAGCTCAACGACATCGGTCAGCTGCTCACGATGGCCGGCTCGAACGCGCCGGGGCAGACGCTGAACGCGCTCTGGGCGTGCTCGATCATCAAGGTGATGCACACGATCGCGCACATGGACAAGGATCTGCGCTCGCCGTACTTCACCGACATCCAGAAGCAGACGCTCGATCGTTTCTATCGCTACATCCACCGCGACGAGAACGGCCAGGTCTACCTCGGGCGCGACACGAAGGGCGACAGCACCAACGACGACCGCGTCGAGCTCGTCCTGTTCGAGAGCAAGCCTAAGAAGGGCCGCGACAGCGTCATCTTGAAGCTGCTCCACAAGCCCGAGAACGTCGCCGAAGACATCTTCGACCGCGTGGGCCTGCGCTTCGTGACCAAAGACCGCTTCGATGCCGTGCGCGTGGTCAAGTTTCTCAAGGACCGCTACGTGATCATGCCGGCGAACATCAAGCCGAGCCGCTCGCGCAACACGCTCGTCGACACGACGGCGTTGAAGGTCGACGTCGCGCAGGCGCTCAAGCTCGTCGAGACCGGCGAGCTGACCGAGCCCGAGCTCCATCGCCGGCTCGCCGAGCTTTGCGACAAGGCCGAGTCCAAGAAGGAAGGCGAGAACCCCCACTCGAGCACCGAGTACCACGCCATCCAGTTCACGGGCCGCCAGCTCATCAAGATCAAGAACCCGCTTTACGACGACCTCAAGGAGATCAAGAGCGCGATGAAGGGCAAGGCCGTGCCCGACGAGCTCGGAAAGATCATCGAGCGCCTCGACCTGAAAAACATCCAGAAAGAGATCCGCTTCTTCTACCCGTTCGAGGTGCAGGTGCTGGACGAAGCGAGCCACAAGGAAGCGCTCGCCGGCCGCAGCTCGCACGCCAACTACAAGAAGAGCCAGATCCAGGCGGCGATGAGGCGCGTGCTGGGCGAGCTCATGCGGTTCAGCGAAGGCAATGCGCAGGATTAAAACGGAGGTCGCCATCATCGGCAGCGGCGCGGCTGCGATGCTCTCGGCAAGCCGGTTTTTGTCGCAGGGAACGGACGTGGTGCTGGTCAACCCGGCGCCCGAGTTCGGCATCGCCGACCTGCGCCCGTTCACGGGCCTGGGGCTCTGGAACGCGGCCTATCGCGCCGAGGGCAACGTCTCGCTGCCCGTGCTTTACGACAAGCTCGTCGACCGGCTGCGCGAGGTGTTTCCGGCGACCGTCGAGCAGAGCGGGCTGCGCCGGTGCGAGTACTATTCCATTCTCAGCAGCACGCTCATCCACCGCAGCGTGACCGAGGAGCTCGAGCGCGAGTTCTTCCGGCTCGAGCGCAAGCCGTGGAGCTCGGGGCAGTTCAGGCTCGTGAACCCCGAGCACGCGCTCGCGCGGACGCGCCGGCTCGGCATCGAGCTTCCGAGCGTGGCGCAGGTCGAGGGCGGCGTCGTGCGCGCGTACGGTCTCTGGTGGGACGCCGCGCGCATGGGGGTGCACCTCAACCAGTTCATCCAGAACAAGTTCGGCGATTCGTCCGAGGCGAGCGGCCGCCACGCGTTCAACGGCGCGAAGATCCAGGGCCGCTACGGGCGCAAGCTCGTGCTCGAGGCGGCCGACGGCGAAGAGGTGAGCGTCGAGGCCGACAGCGCCATTCACATCTTTCTCACGGGAGAGCTGCTCCCGCACGTGAAGTCGATCGTCGCGGCGTGCGACGAGGCTTGGATCCAGGGCGTGCGCAAACGCAGGCGTGAGCACCACTTCGCGTGGTTCGAGCGGGCGCGCTCGGCGCTGCCGCCCGCGCGGTCGCCCGAGGACGGGGCCATCGAAGACGTCTGGCTCGAGCTCGGTGCCACCCGCTACCGTTGGGGCCCGGGCGGTGGGTCGGCCACCTGGCAGTCCGGCAAGGGGCCCGACGGCCTCGAGCGCGTCGTCGACGAGGGTCTTCGCCTGCACAGCCGGCCCACGCCCGACTCGCGCTTCACGCGCGCGGCGCGCGCGTTTCGGCTGGAATGGGACTGGAAGGCGCCGCAGTGGCGCGAGACGAGCCATGATACTCACTGGGCGACCTCGTTCGAGGGCGACCTTTTCAACATTTTGGAGCTGCTGTGGAATTCACCCCGCCACTGAGCAATCTCAGGACGCAGCTCTGCGTGGTCATGACCGGCTTCGCGCCGAACATCGGGCGCGACGAGGTCTGGCCCGACGCCGCCGAGGAGTTTCTCCGGCGCATGAACCGCATGGGCGTGCAGATCACCGTGATCGGCCCGCGCCCGCCGCACAAGTTCGGCACGAAGCGCACCGTGCGTTTCATGGACCGCCACGAGGTCGTCGGCATGAAGATCCTCGCCGCCTCGAAGTCGCATCGGCTCGAGTTTCGCGTGCTCAACGCCAAGACGCGCTCGTGGACCCGCCTGCGCGCCGAGGCGTGCGTGACCATCGGCACGACGGGCGTATGGCCTTCGACCTACGGCGGCTGGACTCTTCCCGGCACGCTCTCGATCGACGCGCTCTCGCGCTGGGTGACCGAGCAGAAATGGGTGCCCGGGCGCGAGCTCATCTTCCACGGCAGCACGAACCAGGTGCTGCGCTGGGCGTCCCACCTGCTCGATCGCGGCGCCAAGAACTGCTTCGTCGTCGAGGAGGGCGCCGAGCTCAAGTGCTGGCGCGCTTACCGCGACCGCTTTCTCGCCAAGGGCGGGCGCATCTTCCTCAAGCACCAGATCCAGCGCGTCGAGCAGGAGGCGGCCAACGCGCTGGCGATGTACCTCTCGAACGAGCAGGGCACGCTCATCCTGAACGCCGACACCGTCGTGCTCGCGCCGTCGAACGACGACATGCTCAACGGCCCCGCGCAGTGGAAAAAAGGGCTCTTCTACGTCCAGCGTCGCAGCTCGCCGTGGGAGCTGGTGGCCGACGAGGAGCAGTGGCTCGAGCGCCTCGACTGGCGCGAGCTCTATTGGCGCGTCTCGCGCGCGCTCGAGATCGCCGACTACGCCGAATGCGACGGCGCGCTTCGCATGCTGCGCGCCGAGCGCCGCGATCTCCAGGCGTATCGCAAGCCCGGCGCGCGCGCCGAGCTCGGCTATAGCGGCAAGATCCTCAACCGCGAGACGCTCACGACGGTGCAGACGTCCGTGTCGGTGCCGCGCTCGTTCGCGGCGGCCAAGCCGGTGGCGAGCCTCGAGTGCCTCGAGCGCGTGCCGTGCCGCGCGTGCGTCGACGCCTGCCCCGAGAACGCCATCGAGCTCGTCAAGCTCACCGACCTGCCCAAGCTGCTCGAGGACAAATGCACGGGCTGCGGCGCGTGCGTGGCGGTGTGCCCGGCGGGCGCCGCCGTGATGATCCGCGAGCTGCCCCAGGCGCAGAAGGCGCGCTACTTCCTGCCCGACGACTCGAAGGAGCTCTGGCGCGAGGGCCGGCAGCTCCAGCTGCTCAACCGCAAGGGCGACGTGCTCGGCACGGGACGCGTGGCGAGCTCCACGGCCTACGAGGCCGGCGGGCACCGCGTGCTCGAGATCGAGTCGACGAACGTCCACATCTGGGAGGCGCGCCAGTTCCGCCCGATGAAGGGCGAGTTCCTCGCCAACGATCTCGAGGACTCGAAGCAGTCGCCGGTGCTCCTGAAGCGCGGATGGGTCACGCTCAACGGCGTGCGGCGGCTTTGCCCCGTCGGCGTTCCGGTCACCGTCGCGCTCTGGCAGCTCGGGCAGCGTCGCTTCGAGGACGCGCTCTTCTGCCACGACGCGAGCTGCCGCATGTGCGAGATCACGGTCGACGACCGGCCCGCGCTCGCGTGCCGGGTGCTCGCGCGCGACGGCCAGCAGATCTCTTACGAGCGTGGCTCGGCCGGCGCGCCACCCGCCTCGAAGAACCCCCTTTGCCCGTGCAAGAACGTCGACAAGAAGGAATGCGACGTCCTGCTCGCCGAGGGCGTGTCGGAAGAGCTGATGCGCGAGGCGACCGGTCTCGGCCACGGCGTCTGCCACGGCCGGTGGTGCCTCTCATCCAAGGAGAAAGCCGCCGAGCACTCGAACCGCCCGGTCTTCCACGGCTACGAGACGTCGCCCTGGCGCGACATCTGGGCGATCGACGTCGTCGAGGAGGACGACGCCGGCTCGGTGAAAGCCGGCGACGAGGAGAGCTGACCCGGCGGATACTTCGGGCGAACGTGCTCGCCCAGGAACCGCTCGAGCATGATGTTCACGAGCTCGGGGATGTCCATCTGCGGGCAGTGGCTGCCATGGCGGATGAGCTCGTACTGCGAGCCCGGAATGAGCTGGTGCATGATCTCCTGCGCCTCGCGCGGGATGATCAGGTCGCTCTCGCCGGCGATGATGAGCGTCGGCACGTTCACGCGGTGGAGCCAGGGCGTGGCGTCGTAGGTCTCGTAGTCCTTGAGGAGCTGGAGCGTGACGATCATGTCCATCTCGGAGATCATCCGCACGTAGGTTTTGATGTCCTCTTCCTTGGCGAGGCTCGGGTTGAAGCCCAGCATGCCGACGATCCACGGCACGATCTTGCTCTTGCCGTTGGCTTTCCAGATCATGTTCAGCAGCTTGGGATGCTTCTTGTAAGCCTCGTAGATGTACGGAAACGCCATGTGCATGAAGTTCGAGCGCAGCAGCGTCTCGAGCGGGCCGCGCGCGTTGCCATTGGCCAGCACCATCGCGTCGACGCGATGGGGGGCGCGCTTGTAGAACTCGAGCACCAGGTTCACGCCCATCGAGTGGCCGAGCAGCGTCGCCTTTTCGATCTTCAGCTCGTTGAGCAGGCATTCGATGTCGCGGGCGATGTTGTCGATGGTGAGCTGCTCGGGCTTGGCCGGCGCGTCCGAGCGGTGGTGCCCGCGATAGTCGAACCAGATCACCGTGTAGTTTCGGCGGAAGTACTCCATCTGGTAGCTCCAGTGGAGCTTCGAGCAGACGAGGCCGTAGCAGAAGACGAGCGGCGGCCCGCTACCCTCGACCGAGTAAAAGAGGCGCGTGCCGTCGAACGTTTTGAAAAAACCGTTTTGCTGCATAGCGTATCCGCAATACTTACATACCGGGGCCGTTTATCGCAAGATGATCGTGGAAACGCTATAGGCCGGCATCACGTAGTGAAGCTGGTTGCCTGCAAGGTTTGCCTGACCGGCTGCGGCGGGCTTCATCGAAGCCGAAGTCAGCTGGTAAGCCGTCGCCGTGCTCAGCGCCGAGGAATGCTTGAGCAGGACGTTCGCCGAAAGCGGCGCGGCCGTCTTGTTGATCGCAACCACGTAAACCGTCGAGGCATCGCCACTCTTCACCATGGCATAGACTGACGACTTCGCGTTGTCGGTGGTCGAGCTCAGCACCGAGACGTCGCCGACGCGCGAGCCCGCGCCGTCGTAGTTCAGGTACACGTCGAAGGCTCCGTAGGTGAAGCTCTGCGCGCCCTGGTCGGCGAAGCGCCAGAGCGCGGCCGAGAAGACGCCTTCGCGGGCGAAGATGCCAAGCACGTCGGCCTGGGCGACGCCGCCCGAGATGTCCTGGCCGCCGCCGAAGTTGTACTCCATGACCGAAAGCCTGGTGCCGGGGTAGTTCTGCGCGATCCGGTTCTTGAGGGTCGGGATCAGCGCGATCGGGCCGTTC
>JACQAX010000035.1 GCA_016194795.1 Deltaproteobacteria bacterium
CGAATCTGAAAGACCCGACCGAGGCCGCCGCCGCCTGGCGTCTGGCGATGGCCTGCTACTTCGTGGGTTTTCGCCTCACCCCCGAGCGCGACGCGAAAGCGGAGCTTTACTCCGAGGGCCGCGCCGCCGCCTTCATCGCCGCGCGCGAGCACGACAAGTGCGCGGCCTGCCATTTCTGGGGCGCCATCGACCTCGCGCTCCTGGGCCAGGCCGTCGGCGCGCTCAAGATGCTTTTTGCCCTGGGCGAGCTGCGCGACCATCTCAAGCTCGTCAACGAGCTCGACCCGCGCTACGCCTTCGGCGGCGCCCATCGCATGCTGGGCATGATCGAGTGGAAGCTGCCCGGGATTCTCGGCGGCAGCAACGACCGGGCGCGCGAGCATTTCGAGAAGGCGCTCGCGATCGCGCCCGACGAGCCCCTCAACTATCTTTTTCTCGCGCGCATGCAGGCCGAGGATCTCGACGACCACGAGGGCGCCGCCAGCACCGCGCGCCGGGGCCTGGACGTGCCCACGCCGCCCGACGAGCGCCTGGAGTCGCTCGAAGCGCTGATGGATTTGAAGCAGCTCCTCGAAAAAGAGTCGCAAAAACGCTGAGCTGCCCGACGGCCCCGGTATGGGATATAATGGAAGGTGCCTGTATCCGGGGGGATTTATGCAGGTTATCCGCCTCACAAGCGTTCTCGCCCTTGCGCTCGCGATGCACGCGACCTGTCCGCTCGCGCTCGGCGACGAGGAGAAGCTCAGCGAGCAGGACAAAGCCGCCAAGGCGGCCTGCACGACCATCGGCGCGGACGTCACCTCGCCGCCGTCGCTTCCGGCCGATTATCCCGTGCGCTCGCAGGGCGACTTCAACGCCTGCCAGAGCTACACGGCCACGCTCATGGCCGACTCGTGGCTCATCAAGAACAAGAAGGTGGCGGCGAGCTACCGCACGTCGCCGGTGGCGAGCTACTTCCGCTTCCTCAAGGGCAAGGGGGCCACGCTCGACTCCGAGCGCCTGGGCGACGCGTTCGGCGGAACCCCCTCCAGCTCGCTCGACGTCGCGATTCGCCCGCCCGGCAAGGCGTGCTCCAACGAGGCGCTCAAGGACATCGACCCCGAGAAATTTTTCGATTACAGCGAGCAGCTCCGCAAGTGCCAGGTGCGCTACAAGGCGCTGCTCGCCGATGCGTCCAAGAACAACAAGACCGTCGACGACAACGCCCGCGCGGCGCTGCTCAACGAAGCCCAGTGCGTGATCGCCAACGAGCTCAAGGTCAAAGGCCTCGCCTACGACTCGCTCCAGCTCGCCAAGCTGCTCGAGTCGAAGCATTACGGCGACATCCTCTACGACATCATCGACAAGGCCTGCGCCAAGCCGGGCATGGAGGTCGCGACCGACGGGATGCCGGCGCTGACCGAGGTTTCGCTCTACGAGCAGAAAAAAGACGCCACCGGCAAGTTCAGCTACAAGCTGCTCCCCGAGAACTTCAGCAAGATCAAAAAATCGGTGGTCGACGCGCTCTCCGCCGGCAACCCGGCGGCGATGGCCTACTGCTCGAAATATCTCAAGACCACCGACCCCGAAGACCTCGAGATGATCTATCCGCCCGAGCGGCCCAACGCCTTCGCGACGTACGCGACGACGTCCAAGTTCGACGTCCCGAAGCTCACCGAGAAGTGCGGCCCGCACGTGAGCCCGGTCACGCGCCGCGAGTGGCACAACGGCGCCTGCATGTACCTCGTGCACAACTCCTGGGGCATGGACTGCAAGGTGTACGATGCGAGCCGCAAGAAGAACTGCGACAAGGGCAAGCTCTGGGTCCGGGAGAATGAGCTTTTCGAAAACATCATCTCGGTGTCGACATTCTGATGAAAGCGCTCCACGCCACTCTTGCTCTCGCCGTGATTCTGGCAACCCTCGCGCCGGCCCGCGCCGACGAGCGTCTCGTCCTGGCCGTCGGTCCCCGCTCGGTGTCGCTTGTCGACTCCGACAAGCTCGACGCCGTCCTGAGCGAGGCGTGCGTCCCGCCCGAAGCCCATTGCCAGGCCCGCGACGCGCTCGCGCGGGCAAAACTGCTGGCAACGCAGCCGCGACGGCCGTCGCCATTCGCGGGCGCCGAAAACGGCGCTCTCGTCTGCCGTGAGCTTGGCGGCGCCGTGACGATGGGTCGGGACCCGAAGGGCAATGAGCTGGGCCTCTGCCGATTTGCCGACGACTCGCTCGTCGGAAGCTCGAGCCTCGCCGCGGCGGCCCGCCCGCACGAGCCCCCCGCGAATCGCGCCCTTCGAAAAGCGAAGAGCCCCTCCCCTAAATAAGCGGGAGAGGCCCTTGCCTTCGTGAGCTTCGCTGACTGCGCGTTAGCGCGTGCAACCCTGGGCGACGCACTCATAGCCGGTGGCCTGCTCGCACTCGAAGAGCGCGGTGTCCTGGGCATACGAAGCGTAGTAATCGGTCGCCGAGTACGTGAGGCCGTTGGCCGGGCTCTGCGCGTAGCAGGTCACGTAACGGACCGGATAGCCCGGGCGCGGATACGGATACGGGATCGGGCGCGGGCGCGGACGCGGGTGCCACGGGCGCGGATAGCCGTGGCCGGGATAACCGTGGCCCGGGTTACCGGGATGCCCCGGATGGCCGGGGTGACCCGGGTAGCCCGGATGACCGGGACGATCAAGCTCGGTCTCGTCGCCCACGATCCCATTGTCGTCGCCGGCGACCTGAGTCTCGGTGGCGATCTGTTCGTCGAGCGTGGCGGCGTCGACGAGATTTTTCGGCAACTCGGTCGCGATCGTCTGTGCGAACGACGACTGCATTCCGACCAAGGCGCTGCAAACGGCAAAAGCTGCGATCCATTTCTGTTTCATCATGGCTGTGATCTCCTCTATGGCGAGCTGTTAGAGCAAGAGCGATGCCAAGTGGACGACCATCCGAAAAACTGCATTTTTGCCGGAAAAAGATGCGGTTCGCGCAAAGTACGCGCGTGGTGCGTTCCGAATCCGTTCGTGGGCTCGAGGCCAGAGCGACACCAGAGATCGTGTAATTTATCTAAACGCGCCGCATAATCGTAGACACCACTCCGCAGCGTCCCTAAACTATTTCCACTCATGGATGAAACCACACGGCTCGTGATCGGCATCGACGTCGGTTCAACGACCTGCAAGATGACCGTCGTCGAGCCGGCGACTCTCGAAATTTTGTGGAGCAAGTACCAGCGCCACGAGACGCGCCAGCCCGAGCTGGTGCGCGAGATGCTCGGCGAGATCCACGCGGCGTTTCCCGACCACGGCCCCGAACACTTTCGAATCTTCGTCACCGGCTCGGGCGGCGGCCCGATCGCCCCTCAGCTCGGCGCGCGTTTCGTGCAAGAGGTGAACGCCGTCACGATGGCCGTCGAGAAGCTCCACCCCGACGTCGGCTCGGTGATCGAGCTGGGCGGCCAGGACGCGAAAATCATCATCTTCAAAGCCAACGAAGAAACGGGTGACAAGCAGTCGCAGACGTCGATGAACGACAAGTGCGCCTCGGGCACGGGTGCGACGATCGACAAGTGCATGATCAAGGTGGGCATGCCCCGTGGCGAGATCGCCGGGCTCGCCTTCGACTCCGGCAAGCTCCACCACGTGGCCGCCAAGTGCGGCGTCTTCGCCGAGACCGACATCGTGAATCTGGTGAAGTCGGGCATTCCGAAAGAAGAGATCCTCAACTCGCTTGCCGACGCGATCGTCAGCCAGAACCTGGCCGTCCTCACGCGCGGCAATACGCTGCGCACGAAGGTGCTCTTGCTCGGCGGGCCGAACACCTACCTTCCCTTCCTCGTCGAGTGCTGGCGCCTTCGCATTCGCGAGACCTGGGACGAACGTGGTTATACGTACCCCAAAGACGTTCCCATCGAGGAGCTCGTCTTCGTCCCGCAGAATGCCGAGTACTACGCCGCGTTCGGCGCCGTGGTCTTCGGCCTGCACGAGCCGGTGGGCGGCGTGCGCTACGAAGGCTTGGCCAAGCTCGACGAGTTCATCGCCCATGGCCGTAAGGCGAAGCTCGGCGAGAGCGCAGGCCCCGGCCTCGTGCAGGATGAGCCGGCTCGCGATGGCTTCGTCGAGAAGTACCGCCAGCCCGAGTGGCGCGACCTTGAGCTTAAGGCCGGCCAGGTCGTGCGCGGCTTCATCGGGCTCGATGGCGGCTCGACGTCGTCGAAGTGCGTGCTGATCGACGAGAACCACGAGATCTTGAAAAAAGTTTACGTGCTTTCGAAGGGCAACCCGATCCAGGACATGAAAGACATGTTCACCGAGATCTACGAGTGGGCGCGCTCGGCCGGAGCACGTCTCGAAATTCTGGGCTTGGGAGTCACCGGCTACGCCGGCGACATCATGGAGTCGTCGCTCGCGGCCGATGCCAACATCGTCGAGACGGTCGCCCACATGATGAGCGCCAAGCACTTCTTCCCCAAGGTCGACGTCATCTGCGACATCGGCGGCCAGGACATCAAGGTGCTCTTCATGCAGGGCGGAGACGTGAAGAATTTTCGCCTCTCCAATTCGTGCTCGGCCGGCAACGGCATGCTGCTGCAGGCGATGGCCGACCAGTTCGGCCTGCCCGTGAAGCAGTACGCCGAGGTGGCCTTCACGGCGCGCATCGCGCCCAAGTTCAGCTATGGCTGCGCGGTGTTTCTCGATTCGGATCGCGTGAACTTCCAGAAGGAAGGCTTCGCGCGCGAGGAGCTGCTGGCGGGGCTGGCGCTCGTGCTGCCGAAAAACATCTGGCAGTACGTCGTGCAGATCCCGCGGATGAGCGAGCTTGGTCGCGTTTTCGTCCTTCAGGGCGGCACGCAGAAAAATCTCGCGGCGCTCAAGGCGCAGGTGGATTACATCGAAGCGCGCGTGCCCGGCGCCGACGTCGTCCTGCACCCGCATTGCGGCGAGGCCGGCGCTTTGGGCGCCGCCTACGAGGCGCTGCGCGTGGTGAAAAGACGCGGACGCTCCACCTTCGTCGGGCTCGAAGAGGCGATCGGCCTGGGCTACACCTCGAAGAACGACGAGAGCACCCGCTGCAACTTCTGCCCCAACAACTGCTCGCGTACCTTCATCGACACGAAGGTGCAGAACTCCGAGCGCACCGCCCGCTACATCTCGGGCTTTTCGTGCGAGAAGGGCACCGTCGAGAACCACGACGCCCTTCGCCGGCTCAATAAAGAGCGCAACGACCGCATGAAGCGCTACCCGAACCTCGTCGAGTACGAGGCCAAGCTCTGCTTCAAGAGCTTCTTCAAGCATGAGCCCCTGCCCGTAGCCGGCGCCGCCAAAAAAGACGTCACCGTGCAAAGGACTTTCCTCGGCGGCGTGAAGAGAAAAGAGTTCGAGCGCGGCTTCGAGCGTTCGGGCAATGAGGTCGCCGAGCGCCTGAAAACGCTGCGCGTGGGGATCCCGCGCGTGCTCAACTTGTGGAGCACGGGTCCGTTCTTTCGCACCTACTTCGAAACGCTGGGGGTCGACCCGGCCAACGTCGTGTTTTCGGACGAGACGAGCGAGGAGCTCTGGCAGGCCGGCTGCAAGTACGGCTCGGTCGACCCGTGCTACCCGTCGAAGGTGGCCCAGGCCCACATCCACAACCTGCTTTTCAAGCACCACGAGAAGCGGCCGCTCGACTTCGTCTTCTTCCCCGCGCTGACCCACGTGCCCTCCTACAACGTGAACACGATGGACAACACCTCGTGCCCCGTCGTGTCGGGCACG
>JACQAX010000356.1 GCA_016194795.1 Deltaproteobacteria bacterium
GACCGGCAAGTACAACGTCGTGAAGGGCGAGAACGGCGAGCCGCTCCTGAAAAACGCCCTCGGGAGCGCCGCGATCTTCGACCGCAACAAGGACCCGAAGACGCTCTCGTACACCTCGCTCGTCTCGCTCGAGGTGTTTCGGCGCGTCGCCAAGGGCGAGGACATCCCGGAAGCGGCCCACAACCAGTTCCACGAGTCGGACCGCCCCGCGCCGCCCAACGCCTATGAGGCGGGGCATCGTGATCTGTCGCGCCCGCAGGGGCCGCCGGCCAGACCCTCGCCGACCGTCGCGCCTGCTCCCGCCAAGACGGCCGAGCCCGAGCACATCGATGCGCGCGCCGACGAGCCGAAGGAAAGCTCGTGGTGGGTTCCGCTCAGCGCGGCGCTCCTCGTCTCGGGGCTCGCGGCGCTCGCGTGGAGCGTCCTGCGCTCGAAGAAGGGGGACGACTGATGCGCGCGTTGCTCGCGTTCGTTCTCACGCTGCTTCTGGCCCTCATCGTCGCGCCACGGGACGTCGACGCCTACGTGCTGCTCACGAACCCGTCGACGGGCGGAAACTACGCCTGGCAGGCGGGCGCCAAGCCCGTCTACGCGGTGAACCCGGGAAACACCTACCTCACGCCGTCGCAGGTCTACACCGCGTTCACGAGCGCGTTGTCCCGCTGGAAGTACAGCGGTGGCACGACCTTCGACTTCGCGTACTCGCAGTCGACCCAGAACCCCTCCGAAATCGCCGCCGACGGCATCAGCGCCATTTTCTTCTCGAGCCAGTCGGCGCTCAAGCTCGGCGCCAGCGTGCTCGGCGCGACCAACACGGTCTTCGTCGGCAACAACATCGTCGAGTTCGACATCGAGTTCAACGACGACAGCTTCGTCTTCACCGCGAACCCGACCGACAGCACGGTGTACGCGCCCCGCAACCGGGTTTTTCTCGAGAACGTCGCGACCCACGAGTTCGGCCACTCGCTCGGCCTCAGCCATTCGGCGGTGCTGCAGTCGACGATGATGTGGACCGAGTCGCCGGGCCAGGCCCACCTTTCGTGCGACGACATCGCGGGGATCGCCAGAGTCTATCCCGCCGGAGGCTATGCCGGCGCGCGAGGCTCCATCGCGGGGCTTCTCGCCACGGGCGGCGGGGTCGGGGTGTTCGGCGGCCACGTGCTCGCGATCTCGAAAACGCGCGGCACCGTCGTCGAGGGCCAGCTCACCGGCAATGACGGCTCGTTCGTCATCGCGGGGCTCGAGCCGGGCGACTACTATCTCGCCGTCGAGCCGTTCCAAGGCGCTGACATCGTGAGCTCGCTCTGCCAGGGCGGCGGCTCGTGCGCCTACTCGCAAGCCAACTCGGCCACGATGTGCCCCGGGCTGACGCCGTTCCAGCGGTTTTTCGTCGAGTCGTCGCAGGGCGTGCCGGCGAAGATCACGGTGAGCGCCGGCTCCCGCGCCTCGGTGGGCGCGATCACGGCCGGCTGCGCCGCGATGGCGCATCCGGCGGCGTGGGCCGCCGCCACGACGCTCAACGGCTCGACGCCGGCGATTCTCTCGAATGCGTCGTCGGGCGAGGCCGCGGTGCGCGGGGTGATCTCGCCTACGGCCTCTATGCGCCCTGGGACGCGGCGGTCAGCCTCGTCGACTCGAGCGGCGCGATCGTCGCGGGAGCGGTTTCGGTCGGAAACGTCTTCTCGAGCCCGAGCACTTACGTGAACTACGACGCGACGGTGACGCTCGCGGGCGCGCCGGCCGGCGATTACTACGTGAAGATCACCAACGTCGGAGCCCTCGGGTCGTCGCAGTTTCCCGGAGGGTCGCCCACGGAAGTGGATGCGACGCGCTTCTATCTCGCCATCGCGACGGTCAACGACGCGACGGCCTTCCTGCCGTCGAACGCGGCGCCGCTGCTGGCGAAGAACGTCCGCTGCGAGTCCACCGATGCGTTTCCGTCCGTCCCGAACTCGCCGCCGCCGGCCGGAAGCTCCACGGGCGGCGGAAGCTCGAGCTCCGGAAGCCCGACGGGCGAGGGCGGCGTGGGCACGGTCAAGGGTTGCGGCACGATTCGCGACGTGAACGGCGGAGACCACGATGATCTCAACGCGTCGGCCGTGTTCACGGCGTGGGGAATCACGCTGCTGCTCGTCTTTGCACGCGTCGCACAACAGCTTGCAAGGCGTTACGTTGCCCGCTAAGCTTTTCATATGAAACGAAGATACGTCCTCCTGTCCGTTTTCCTCGCGACGACCAGTGCTTCGGCCGCGGTGATCCGCCCGAGCATGCGCCACGAGGCCGGGGGCCAGCAGACCCGCCGCTACGTGACGGAGGGGTTCTTCGTCGGCGGCGAGCGGACGGTGACGGCGGCCAAGCTCACCGACATCCGGCGCGCCAAGTCCGGCGACGGATCGGAGCGCGTCGTGTTCGATCTCTCGTCGATCGCCGACGACAAGGAGGCGATGCCTTACTTCCAGGTGCAGGCGGCGCCCGAGGAAGGGCGCTTCATCGTGAGCATCTGGGCCAACGTCGCTTATGACTTCGAGCCTGCTCGCGTGAGCAAGATGTTCGCCAAGAGCGGGCACTTCAAGCGCCTCAACGTCCTCCCGCGCGTCGAGGAGGGGCTCACCATCATCGAGCTCACGCTCGCCGACTCGGCCTCGAAAAAGAAGCCGAAGTTCGAGGTGTTCAGGCTCTCCGGCCCGAGCCGCATCATCATGGACATCCTATGAAGAAGATTTCGCTTCTGATCGCCGCGATCGGCTTCGTGGTTTCGGCGTGCTCGTCGGGCCCGCCGGTGAAGACGCAGGAATACGCCAAGCTCTCCAACACGAAGGATTTCGAGGAAGAGTTTCCCGTCGTGTGGAAGGCGACCATCAACGCCCTCAGCGAGTTCAAGGTCGACGAGAAGGACCAGGAGAAAGGCGTCATCGTCACCGACTGGGTTTACTCGACCTCGACCGACAAATACATCGAGTACCAGGTGAACGGCTTTCCGCGGAAGCGTTACCTCCAGACGCGCTACAAGTACAAGATCACCCTCGACCGCCAGATCGGCAAGATCCACGTCACCGTGCTTCCCGAGGAGGAGATCGAGAACCTCAAGGGCGACGGCTCGTTCGACAACTGGAAGGTCGCCTCGGAGTTCGACACCGGCCGCGCCAACGAGATGGTCCGCAACATCGAGAACAAGATCCTCAGCATGCCCGACGCGCTGAAGCCGCAGAACTAGTCGAGCAGGTGGTCGCAGAGGCCCGAGGTCTTGATGCGCTCGCGCACGCGCTCGAGGTCCGTCTTCGTGGGAACGAGCGGCGCCCACTCCATGTCGCGCATGATGCTGGCGTACTCCGGCGCCTTCCCCTCGTTGCCGGGATAAGCGTAGAGGTCGGCCAGGCCGAACGCGTGGCCGAGCTCGTGGAGGAAGGTCCAGAAGACGATGCGCCGGTATTCGCCTTTGGCTTTCGCCAGGTCGCCGTAGATGATGACCGGCTTGCGCTCGACGAGCCGCGAGGCCACCGCCGCGGGCGTCTCG
>JACQAX010000322.1 GCA_016194795.1 Deltaproteobacteria bacterium
GAGCCCCGCGGCCGTCTGCCACGCGGCGAACGTCGCCCTGCATCTCGCGGCCTCGTTGCTGGTCTACGAGCTGCTCGCCGCCCTGGCCGGCGCCGGGCTCGGCGCCTCGGTTGGCGCGCTCCTCTTCGCCTGCCACCCGCTCCAGCCCGAAGCCGTCGCCTGGTGCTCGAGCTTCACCACGCTCCTCTGCGCGGTGTTCGGCTTCGCGGGGCTGCTGCTCGATCTCGCCGCGCCAAAAACGCCCGGGCTCGCGAGCTTCTTTTTCGTGGCCTCGATCCTCTCCAAACCGCTCGGCGTGGTTTTTCCGGCGATCGCGTTCGTGCTGCGCCTGCAGCTGCTCGGCGAAAAGCCGCTCGCGGCAGCCAAGGCATTGCTCCTCGCGGCCGCCGTGGCGGCGCTCGCCCTGGTGGGGACGAGCCTGCTTCAGTCGGGCGAGACGGCGGCCGTCGGGATCGCGACCTGGCTGCGCCCGTTCGAGGCCCTGCGCAACCTTGGCTTTTACGCCGGAAAGGCCCTCGTTCCAGCGGGACTTTCGCCAAACTACCCGATGCTCGATCCGGCACGCCTCGACGCCGCGTTCTGGGCCGGCGCCGTCGGCGGCGGGCTCGTCGTGGCGCTCATCTTCGCCAGGACCTCACGCATCCCGGTCGTCGCCCGGACGGGTGTGGCCGTTTTCACCGTCGCGCTGCTTCCGGTGCTGGGGATCGTCCCGTTTCTCTTCCAGCACTATTCCGAGAACTCGGATCGTTACGCTTACGTGGCGCTCGCCGGCCTGTCGCTCGGCCTCGCCGCGATCCTGAATGCCACCCGCGCGCGGGCGATCCTGGTGCTGAGCTGCGCCTTCGTGGTGGCTTGCGGCGTGCTGTCGTCGCTTCGGACCGGGCTCTGGCGCGACGAGCTCACGCTTGCCGACGAGATGCTGAGCAGGAACCCCGGCAGCTTCGTCGCGCGCTCGCTTCGCGGGTCGCACTGGGCGTACGCCCAGCGCTGGGACCTGAGCCTTCCCGAGTTTCGCGCGGCTTACGAGCTCTCCCCCGAAAACGCCGACCACTTCCGGAACCTGGAGACCAATCTCGCCAAGCTCGCGCGGCTCGACGAGCTGGCCGCATTTTACCGAAGCTCGGAGCGGCGGCCGAAATTCACGTACCCCGCGTTCGCGCTGGCGAACCTCACCGTTCTTCGAGGCGACGCGCGCGAGGGGATCGCCGCGCTGCGCAGCCTGCCCGAGGCGAAAAGCTGGCGGTACGCGATCGGCGAAGCCTTGCTGCGCGACGCGAGCGTCTTTCCGAAAGCGCGGGCGGCGCTCGACGATGCCCGGAGCGCGCTGCCCGACTATGAGTGCCTGACGCGCTTGCGCGAGCTGACAGCCAACCCCGGGGCTGCTAGACTCAAGCGATGATCGCCGTATCAGTCGTCCTTACGATGCTTGCCGGAGCTCTGGCGGGCGAGCCAGTCGCCGCGCGCGCGAAAAAGCCGAACGTGATTTTCATCTCGATCGACACGCTCGCCGCCGACCACACGAGCCTCCACGGTTATTTCCGGGACACGACGCCCTTCCTCAAAAAGCTCGCGAGCGAGAACGTCATGTTCGAAAACTGTATTTCGCAGGCGGCCTACACCCTGGCGTCGCACACCTCGATGTTCACCGGCCTCTACGTCGATACCCATCAGGTGGTCTGGCAGCACGGCGAAAAGGTACTCGGCCCCGAGCACAAGACCCTGGCCGAGCGCCTCAAGGCCGCCGGCTACCGCACGGTCTGGATGGCCACGACCACCAGCCCCATGCTCAGCCTGAGCCGCGGTCTCGGCCGGGGCTTCGAGACGGTACACGATACCTGGCTCGAGATGGGCGACGGGTTGAAGAAGGTGAAAACGCTGCTGAAGACGCTGCCCGGCGAGAAGCCCTTCTTTCTTTTCCTGCACACGTACATGTTGCACGACCCTTACCATCCGGTCGCCCCGTACGACCGCGTCTTCGATCCGGGCTTCAGGCGCCACATCGAGCTCGCGCCGGATAAGCTCGAGAACCTGCGCATCCCCCGCAACCTCGAAGAGGCGACCGTCTCGCGCGACGCGCGCATCCGGAACAACTTCATGGGGCAGTTCAATCTCAAGTACAAGCCCGACCACGACCATTTCGTGGCGCTCTACGACGGCGGGATCCGCACCGCCGACGACGCCATGAAGGAGATCTTCGCCACCTTCCGCAAAATCGGGGTCTACAACGATTCGCTGATCGTCGTCACGTCCGACCACGGCGAGACTTTCGGCGACTACGGCTACTACTTTCACTACACGCCCACGCACCAGGAGACGCATGTTCCCCTCATCATGAGGATCCCCGGCGCCAAGCCGGCGCGGGTCTCGCAAATGGCGCTTGGCATCGACCTCCTGCCGACCATCCTCGACGTGCTCGGCATCGACCCCGGCGCGGGCCCGAAGCTCGAGGGCCGGAGCCTCCTGCCGGCGCTGCAGGGAAAAACGATTCCGCGCGACGAGTACGTCTTCTCGCACGGCCTCGACCACATGGATGCCGTCTGGGATTCTCAGTGGAAGCTGGTGCATGGCCACCCCGAGATCCAGGACATCCGCCTTTACGACGTGAAGGCCGACGCGCTCGAGAGACACGATCTCTCCGCCCGGAATCCCGGAGTGGTCGCGAAGCTCAAGAGCGTGCTCGACGCACGAGCCTGCACGACTACGCCAGGGACACGACGCCCTTCCTCAAAAAGCTCGCGAGCGAGAACGTCATGTTCGAAAACTGCTTCTCGCAGGCGGCCTATACGCTGGCGTCGCACTACTCGATGTTCTCCGGCCTCTACGTCGACACGCACAAAGTGATTTGGGAGCACAACGTCCGCGTGCTGCATCCCCGGCACAAGACGCTGACCGAATACCTCAAGGCCGCCGGCTACCGCACCGTCTGGATGGCCACGACCACCAGTGACATGCTCAGCCTGAGCCACGGCCTCGGGCGCGGCTTCGACGAGCTCCATGACACGCGTCTCGAGATGGGCGCCGGGCTGAAGAAGGTCAAGACGCTGCTCAAGACCCTGCCCGGCAAGCAGCCGTTCTTTCTTTTCCTGCACACGTACATGGTCCACGACCCTTACCACCCCGTCGCCCCGTACGACCACGTCTTCGACCCCGGCTTCAAGCGCCGCATCGAGCTCGACGAGGAAAAGCTCTTCAGGCTTTATCCTCCGCGCGACTCCGAGGAGGCGAAGCTCCCGCGCGAGACGCGGATCCGAAACAACTACAAGCGGCAGTTCGACCTGAAAAAGAAGGCCGATTTCGAGCACTTCGTGTCGCTCTACGACGGCGGGATCCGCAGCGCCGACGAGGCCATGAAGCAGATCTTCGCGAGGCTTCGTGAGCTCGGGCTCTACGAGAGCTCGCTGATCGTCGTGACGTCCGACCACGGAGAGAGCTTCGGGAGGTATGGTTATTTCTTCCACTACACGCCCACGCACGAGGAGACGCACGTGCCGCTCATCATGAGGATTCCCGGCGCCAAGCCGGCGCGGGTCTCCCAGACCGCGCTCGGCATCGACATCCTGCCGACCATCCTCGATGCGGTGGGCATCGAGCCGGGCGCCGACGCGAGGCTCGAAGGCCGGAGCCTCCTGCCGGCGCTGCAGGGAAAGGCGATCGCGCGCGACGAGTACCTCTACTCGCACGGCCTCGAGCACTCGGACGCGATCTGGAGCCCGCAGTGGAAGCTCGTCCACGGCCATCCGCAGCTCAGGGACATCCGTCTCTACGACCTGAAGGCCGACCCGCTCGAGCACCGCGATCTCGCCCGGGCCCACCCCGAGCTCGTCACCAAGCTTCAGGGCGCCTTGGAGGCGTTTCGGCTCAATAGGCTGGACCGATGAAAACCGCGCTCGTCCTTCTCTGGATGCTCACGGCGAGCCTGCCCCACGCCCTCGGGGCGGCCGCGAAAAAACCCAACGTCATCCTCATCTCGATCGATACGCTGGCCGCCGACCACATGAGCCTCCACGGCTACTTCCGGGAGACGACGCCGTTTCTCACGCAGCTCGCGCGCGAGAACGTCATGTTCGACACCTGTTTTTCGCAGGCGGCCTATACGCTGGCGTCGCACTACTCGATGTTCACCGGCCTCTACGTCGACACGCATAAAGTGACGTGGCGGCTCGAGGAGCCCGCGCTCGCCCCCCGGCACAAAACCCTGACCGAGCGCCTCAAGGCCGCCGGTTACCGCACGGTCTGGATCGGCACCACCTCCGATCCGATGCTCAGCCTGAAGCGCGGCCTCGGGCGCGGCTTCGATACGATCCACGACGCGCGCCTCGAGATGGGCGCCGGGCTGAAGAAGGTCAAGAAGCTGCTCAAGACGCTGCCGGGCAACAAACCCTTCTTTCTCTTCCTGCACACGTTCATGGTGCACGACCCGTATCGCCCGATCCCGCCGTACGATCGCATCTTCGACCCCGGCTTCCCCCGCCGCATCGAGACCACTGAAAGCGCGCTCCTGAAGCTGCATCCCCCGCTGACGCGCAAAGAAGGGCCGCAGGCGCGCACGCAGCGGGTCCGGGACAACTTCATGGGCCAGTTCGACCTCTCCAAACAGGCCGACCACGACCATCTCGTGGCGCTTTACGACGGCGGGATCCGCACGGCCGACGACGCCATGAGGGAAATTTTCGAGACCTTCCGAAAGCTCGGCATCTACGACGACTCGCTGGTCGTCGTGACGTCCGACCACGGCGAGACGTTCGGGCAGCACGGTTACTTTCTGCACGCCACGCCCACGCACGAGGAGACGCACGTGCCGCTCATCATGAAGATCCCCGGCGCCCGCCCGGCGCGGGTCTCGCAGATGGCTCTGAGCATCGACATCGTGCCGACCATTCTCGACTCGCTGGGCTTGCCGCCCGACGCCGACTCGCGGCTCGAAGGGCAAAGCCTCCTGCCGGCGCTGCAGGGAAAGGCGATCCCCCGCGACGAGTACTTTTTCTCGCATGGCCTGGAGGGCATGGACGCGGTCTGGGACTCGCGGTGGAAGCTGACCCACGCGCACCCGTCGGTGCGGACGATCCGCCTCTACGACCTGAAGGCCGACCCCCTCGAGCACAACGACCTCGCCGAGCGGCGCCTCGGCGTGGTGACCAAGCTCAAGAGCGTGCTCGAGGCGTTCCGCCTCAAGCGGCTGTGAATGCGGGGAGCCGCGCCGGACGAGGTCCGGGCGGCCATCCTAGGTAGGCTATGCTATTAGACATACCGGCGTAGCACGAGGCTCGGCCGATATCAGGCAGGCTGAGTAATGGCGGGTTATGGGCGGAGAGAATCGTCGGAACTTTCGCTCAGGCCGCGCGCGGTTTGGCGGCCTCGGCCGCGTCGAGCTTGATCGCAAGCTCGACGCGGTTGCGTCCGGAATTTTTGGCGCGATAGAGGGCCGCGTCGGCGCTCTCGATGAGGATGTCGGCCCCGTATCCAACTTTGCGGGCTGAGGCTACGCCCACGCTCAACGTGCAACTGAACTCGACCGAGCTCCTCGACTTCATGCTGTGGCCTTCCACGGCCTGGCGAATGCGGTCGGCAATCGCCTGCACTTCCACTGTGCCACCTTCCATGGCCAGAATGAGCTCTTCGCCGCCGTAGCGGCCTGCCAAGTCCCCAGGCCTGAGATACCTGGTTATCAACTCGCTGATCTGCTGCAACACGACATCCCCCGTCTGGTGGCCGTGGGTGTCGTTCACGCGCTTGAAGTGGTCGACATCGACCATCAAGACGTGCACCTCGCGGCCCTCTTCGCGGGCTTGGAACAGAAGAGACTCGAGCCTCTGCATGAACACGCTTCTGCGCAACAAACGCGTGAGATCATCCTTGCTCACGCACTCGCGGAGTTGGTTGAGGTTCGAGACGGCCTTCTGGTAATTCCCCTGAAGCACCACCAGGCTTTTCTCGAGCTCCGCGATAACGACGTCCAAAGCTTCCTGCTTCATCTGCGTATTCATGATTGTCGACCCTTGTCCTTCCGGGCGCCTACCCCGCGCCCTTACGTTCCACGCAGACAGTTATTTCAACCTCCGTGCCCGACCGAAGCGCGCGCAAGTACCCGAAAGCACGAGTGCCTGAAAACCAGCACCCTGCGTCCGGGAGACACACGTGAGTCGGAACGATACCAGGAGTACAATGATCGACGGGGGACCTTCATGACCATGAATCGAAAAGATGCCGGCGTTCGGGTCGCGCTGCCGTTTTTTGGGCTTCTGTTTTGCGCGCTCGCGCACGCCGATTGCCGGAACTACTCGGCCGCTTTCATCAGCGGAAGCGCCACCGGCGACAACGACACCAAACAGGTGCTCGGCCAGACCCCCGACTTCTGTTTCGACGTGAGCTTCAGCGCCGGTGCCCGCGAGCACCTGAGCGGCAGCGACGACATCGCCAAGAGCGCGCAGAAAGACCTTTCGCGCACGCTCGGGGAAGTCGCGCAGCTGACGACGGTGCTCAAGGGCTTCGCTCCGGTGGACCTCGACCGCGTCGAGCTGAA